>JAVEYB010000005.1 GCA_034003725.1 Candidatus Zixiibacteriota bacterium | reverse complement strand
GGTTCGCTTCCACGGCATATCCTGGCTCCTCCTCAACCCAGGATACACCAAAAGTGTAACCAATGTCCTGACAGAACATGTTACCTATCTCATGATACCGTACATCGAAGACGGACCCGCCCTACGGCTCCTGCCGGCTACCAGTCTTGACGTGTGGTGCACGAGGACGTACACCACGCACGATGACAGCTTAGATCTCCGGCGGCGGGGCGCCGTAGGCGGCCCATTCCTCCTTCGATGGTCCGTAGGCGCCGGGAACGTTCAGCCCCGCCTGGCGCATCAGCACAGTCATCTGCCCGCGGTGATGCGTCTGGTGTATCTGCAGCACGAGCAGCGTTTCGCCTTTCGGCCACTGCTCGCCGTACATGTCGTCTTTGACCAGCAGCGTGTCATCGTTCCATTTCGCGCTGATCTGAGAGAGCACTTCGTCGGCCGCGGCCTGGAACTTCTCGGCGATCTCTTTGGCGCGTTTCGGTACGGGCGCGTCGTGTTTGACCGAGTTGAACGTCAGGCCGGTACGCCCGGCCATCTCGGGAATGGTGGTGACGATATGCCAGGCGATTCGGCCCAGCGTGCGGTGGCCGCCCGCCACCGACTGGTTCAGCGATTGGTCCGTCAGCGCGTCGAAAATCTTGCGCGTCTTCTCGGTCTCCATCGCCCAGAATTTCTTGAAGTCGGCAACACTGCGATACATGGTATGACTCCCCGAATCGTTATGGGTTCCTGATACGGGTAAAAGAAACCTCCCGGCAGGGCGGGAGGTCAATCACATTAATATGAATTCGTCCGGACAACGACCGTGCAACGTCCCCGGTCAATTCTCCGCGGGGTTATTGCCGAGGATCGACTCGATCTGGTCGAGTGTTTCCTGCTCGAGGATAACATCGCATGCCGCAACGTTTTCCTCGACCTGTTCGACCCTGGTCGCGCCGGTGATCGCGCTGCTGATGGCGGGTAGTCGAAGCACCCAGGCCAGCGCCAGTTGTGAAATCGTGATATCGTGTGACTCGGCGAGCGTGGTCAGGGCTTTCACTTTTTCGAGATTGCCCTCGGTCAGGTCGCTTTTCAACCAGTCGGTCTCGGCGCCGCGCGTGCCTTTCGGCAGCGCCTTGTTGTACTTGCCAGTGAGCAGTCCCTGTGCGAGCGGCGACCAGACGACCAGGCCCAGTCCGTGTTTCTGGCAGATGGGCAGGATCTCGGTTTCGATGTGGCGGTCGATCATATTGTAACGCGGCTGCTCCACCGCCGGGATATACCCGTTGATCTTCTCGGCCTCGGCGACCGCAACTCTGATGTGCGATGCATCCCACACCGAGGTGCCCCAGTACAGCACCTTGCCCTGCCGCACGACATGGTCCATCGCCCGAACGACTTCCTCGATTTCCGTCTCCGGGTCAAAGCGGTGGCAGAAATAGAGGTCGAGGTAGTCGGTGCCGATACGCGCCAGAGACTTGTCGATCGACTCGATAATGTGTTTGCGGGAGAGGCCGCGGTCGTTGACGTTCTCCGACATCGGCCAGAACACCTTGGACGAGATGACGAGATCGGAGCGGGTCATGTCTTTGATGGCGGCGCCGATCACCCGTTCGGCCTCGCCTCGGGCGTAGATGTCGGCGATGTCGATGAAGTTGATGCCGAGATCGACCGCGCGTCGGATTATGGCGGCGGTCTGGGCCTGGTCGACCGACTTACCGTAGGTCAACCAGCCGCCGATCGAGATTTCGGATACCTTGATGCTATACCTGCCGAGCTTACGGTATTTCATGATTCCTCATTCGTGGTCGGATGATGTGTGCTCACTGTCGGCAAGGTACGTCAATCGGTGACGATCCGCAACATCCGGTGCAAAGCCCAGAGAAGGCGTTCTCATTCAGCGATTGTATAGTCGATCAGCGTCCAGACGTCGTTTTGCTCACGGAAATCCGGCTCAATCCAGGAGCGACGGACATGTTTTTGGATGACGCCGTAGCCGGGGGCGACCCAGATCCGGTCGACAAGCGAGTAGTTCAGGAAAAACATGATTCGCTCGAGTTGATAGGTCTTGTAGAACTCTCCGGCCGGTACCGCGAGGAGGTTTTTCTGCCTGACCCAGACCGAATCGTACTCGAAACTCGCACTCCAGGCGTTGCCGACAGTCAGCGGGAAGACGTACCGTTCGGTGATCCAGCTGTTGTAGCCGTTGCCGCTGAGCCAGGTGGCCGTGTCGCCGCAGGTCACAAGGGTGTCATCGCGAAGCGTGTCGCCGGCCTTGTAGCGTGCGGTATGTTCCATGCATCCGTTTTGGAGCGGGCGCGATGAGGTGATCGTGATCGTAATGGTGTCCTGTGACGATCGCACGCTGTCATAGCGGGCGTAGATCCACTGCGTGCCGACAGCGGCAGGATAGGTCCCTTCGCCGATCACTTCGGGTTCGACGCTTTGGGTCGTGCAGGAGAGGGTGACGCCGACCACGAGGCAGACAGCGGAGACGACCGATACCCGCACGATTCGTATGAAGCCGTTGGGGGAGAACATATGCGCTATCCTCTGTTCAAGTCGAGCGACCGGCTTGCCCAGGAGCGCACGGTATCGTGATGTTCCGACCATGCGTCCCAGACCGAACGCGCCCAGCGAATCACGCGCCGTTCATGCTCGGTCAGATCCGGCGCACCGCATACATCGACAACGGTCAGCCAGTCCGGGGCAGTCGGCGGCTCTATCCATATGTAAGGTACGCCATTGCCGGTGAACTTCGCAAGGGCCCGCGTGGCTTCTTGATGGTCAAACGCGAGTTCGAGAACGAGGTGGAGACTGACTAGATGGACAGCGACCGACTGGATTGAACGGCGTGACGGCACTCCGGGGTGCTGGGCGGCGTAGGAGTCAACCGTGAGGCGGTGACAAGGCGGGTTGCGGAACTCACCGTACTCGCGTTCGAGTATCGATGTGTATATCGCCCAGCAGCCGGGCGGCGCGCCGATATAGGCGTGTGTGGGGCCCTCAGTATTCGGAACAAGCGCGCCGCAGCCGAAGCACGCGATGTGCGTTTCAGGTGACACGACAGTCGTTCTTGGCGCAGTCCGGCAGGTGACAAGCGTATCGGGCGGGGGCGCCGCTATTTCTCGAGCGCCGCGATTCGGTCGTTGAGTTTGTTCCAGACATCGGGCACCTGCTCGTCCCACTTCTCGATTTTGTATTCATCGCGGGCGCGTTTGAGCAGTCTCACCCCGCCCGCTTTGTCCCCGGTGGCGATCATGACTTCGCCGAGATCTTCGCACGCCTGTCCGATCGCGCTGTGGTCGCCGAGCCGCTCGGCCCACGCCAGAACCGGGCGGAGCCACGTGGCAGCCTCATCGTAGCGGCCCATGTGCCGGAGGGTCATCCCGACGTGGTAGTCGGCGAACAACTTGCCGATCTCGCCGGAGTGGCGCCAGTGGTACTCGCGGGCTTTCTGGAAACAGGTCAGCGCCGAGTCATAGGATTTCATGTCGAAGTAGGTGATGGCGAGGTTATTCCAGAGCGGTCCGAGCCAGGATTCTTCGCCGGACTTCTCGGCCGCTTCGATTCCCCGGTAGCTCCAGGTGATCTGGTCTTTCGAGTCGGGGGAGACGATCGCGATCATGTGGGCGGCATCAACCGCCCGTCCCCACAGGGCGTTGGTATTGCAGTATGAATACATATCGTCGAACGTCTTTCGGGCGGTGACCAGATCGTCGTCCTTCCATTCAAAGCGGCCCTTGACGCCCAGATACCGCGACCAGCCCATCGGGTCGGCGTCGTCGGCCCGTTCTGCGGCCTTCTGCAGCCACGTCCGGCCTTCGTCCTTATTGTTCAGGATCAGGTTCATGCGCGCCACCTGCGCGAGCGCTTCGACTTCGACCGACCGGTTGAATTCTTTACGGGCCTGCTCGACCACTGAGCTGTAGGCGGTGAGGGCGTTTTCGTAGTCGCGCGACTGGAAGACGGAATCGGCCTGTTCGAGCAACTGGCTTGCGGACGCTTCAACGTAGGTCATAGCGGGTTTCCTGTCGACGACATCAACGGCGTATATCATGACCGGCACGCTCGCCAGCAGGATCGCACGTGTGATCGCTTTCATCGTCTAGCTCCGGGTTCGGATTGATTTGGGCAAATATAGGGAAGCGCGTGGTTGTTGGCAAGGCCGACAAAACAAGCGTCGGCGCTGCCGATTCACCTCCACCGCTGACCTGACGGGGCTCCCTGTGTTGACGGGTTGCCTGTCCCAACGCCGGCTAGTATATTGGGCGTACTACGAATGGAGGAAGCAATGGGTGTTTTTGCATATACCGACATCGTCAAGAAGCCGCTCCAGATGGACGGTGTCGACAAAGCCACGGGCACCGAGGTTATCGGACCAAAAGAAGGCTGGGGCAATCATGTGCTCCGCTTGTTCCAGATCGAGCCGGGTGGGCATACGCCGCGACACCAGCACGAGTGGGAACATATCAACTACGTGGTGAGCGGCCGCGGCCGGCTTCGGATCGGCACTGCCGTTCACGAGGTGGGGCCGAAAGATTTCGCCGTCGTGCCCCCCAACGCCGAACACCAGTTCGATAATCCGTACGACGAGCCGTTTGAATTCATTTGTATCGTACCGACCAGCGCTTACGCGGACAAGAGCTACTAGACGCTGTAGCCTTCAGCAAATCGCAGTAGACGGGCGTGGTGCCGGATGTCGGTACCTGTCCATGGGCGCCGGTTGACCGGTGACCATATCACGGGCCTGCGGACGACAGCACCGGCATAGCTCGGTCCGGCGATGAATCTTCGCTTCGGCCAACCGCGCGGTCTCAACGGGAATGACCGACAAGCACGGATCAGTGTACCATGCCCACAATCGACGCAATTACGACAGCCGTACCGACTCATGAAATCGACCAGGCAACGGCACGCAGATTTGCGCGAACGCTTTTCGCCGGGCATTTCGATGATCTCGATCTTCGGCTGTCACTGTTTGACAATACCGGTATAGAACGGCGCTATTTCACCATGCCGTTGGAGTGGTTTGCGGTCGAGCATTCGCTTGAGGAGAAAAACGCCGCGTACATCGAATCAGCCACTCGACTGGGCGCCGACGCATGCGTGCGGTTGTTTGAACTCGCCGGGATAAGTCCGGCACAGATCGACTACATCGTCTACATCAACACGACCGGCCTGGCGACGCCGTCGATCGACGCCCGCCTGATCAACACACTGAATCTCCGCACGGACGTCCGCCGGACGCCGATCTGGGGGCTGGGGTGCGCCGGCGGCGCGGCGGCGCTGTCCCACGCGCACCACTATGCGATCGGCCACCCGGAACACCGGGTGCTGATTGTCGCCGTCGAATTGTGCGGCCTGACATTCATGCATGATGACTTCTCCCGCAGCAATCTGGTCGCGACCGCGCTTTTCGGTGAAGGCGCTGCGGCCGTGCTGGTGAGCGGGGATTACGTCCACGGCGGCGGGCCGCACATTCTGGCCACACAGTCCAATTTCTATCCCGACTCCCTTGATGTCATGGGCTGGAATATTCAGTCGCGTGGCCTTCAGGTGGTGTTCGACCGGCGCATCCCCGATCTGGTAGCGGAGAACTCGGCTACGGAACTCGATGTCTTTTTGAAGCAAAACGGTTTGGCCCGCGATGATATCCGCTGTTTCCTCTACCACCCGGGCGGGAAGAAGGTGCTCGACGCATACCGCACTGCGTACGGCACAGCCGAAGAGGCCTTTCGTTTCTCTCGGGAGACCCTTCGCGACTTCGGCAATATGTCGTCAGTCACGGTCCTGTTCGTGCTGGAACGATACCTGCGGGAGCGGGCGGTCTCGGAGGTCGGCCATTGTGTGGTGTCGGCGCTTGGTCCGGGCTTCTGTTCGGAGTCGCTACTCATTCGGGGCTGAGCTGTCGCCTGACGCATCCGGCGATTGCGGGTAATCGTACCGGGGCGAATCGACCTCATTCCAGAAGTACTCGTCAGTCAGCGGTGCAGCCTGCCGGGGCCGAAGGATTACGGTCATCGGCTGTCCGTCGCGCTGAATGCTGAGGGTGGCGCCGATACCATTGAGCCCGCGGATGATGCGTTCGATAAGCTGTTTCTGGCTGGTCACCCGGGCGCCGTCAACTTGACGAATGATGTCCCCTTCATGCAGCCCTGAAGCGAAGGCAAGACGCTCCGGGTCGAGTTTATCAACCACCAGCCGGTTGCGTTCGTCGATACCGACGGAGAATCCGAGCCGCCCTTTCAGCGGCAGCCCTTCGACGCGCTGGCGAGCCGCGCCATCGCCCGCTCGTGCCGGGCGCTGAGGACGCACGGCCGTCACCAGCCGAGAGCCATAAGGTTCACGGGCAATCCACGTGGCCAGCGGACGGTCCGGTGTCAGGATCCATTCTTTGAGCAAATATTCCTCGAATATCTCGCGCCCGGGATGACGGTGCTTCCAGTACGCCGACTGGTACGCATCGAATGTGGAGTCCAAACCCATCACCTGCTCCGCGGTCACCAGTGCCAGCAGCATGGCCAGATTGTCGCGGCGGTACGGACCGGGCTGCATCAGGGGGTGACTGGCGATCGACAGGTCGGCAATGTTCTCGGGGCGGTCGACCTGGGCGAGCATGCGCCTCGCGAGCTGATAAATGAGTCCGAACTGCAGGCGGGCGCCCGACGGCGGGGCCTCGGTCAGCCCCCCCGTGCGCGTGCCCCCAAGCGGAATCACCAGCGGATCCCCCTCGCCGGAGGTCGGGTAAAAGCGAAGGAGATACAAATCGAATTCCCTCTCAACCCACGAGATGCCGGCGTTCTGCGACAGCAATCGCAAAATGAGCCCCCCGCTGGTCTCCCAGAACGCCACCAGGGAGCTGTCGTTGTCGCGGACCCAACGAAGGTCGGCCTCGGCCGAGTGGGTACGATAGTAATCTTGATACAGCCCGGTCTGCAGTGCGACGGCGTTATCGATCACCGATACACGGGGAATCCCCGCATGGGTTGTCGATGGCGCAGGGTAAGGATTCTGTGCCGCAGCGCCGCTGCACAATACTGAGATTGCAACAAACAGTATACGACCGGTAGCACAAGAGCGCAGTGAAGTCATTTTCATAGCTACTTATACCATCGCATCAGCCGGCCGTCCCGGGGATAATCGGCGGTGTCTGCGCGGCGATCTGCCTGCCGGCAGCCGGCTCGACCAGCTCAAAGTAAAAAAGTGTGTACAACGCGCTGTGGAACGTGCCGAAGAATCCGCCCAACAGCAGAGATATGGGCAGGCCGAATACAATCCCGAGAATGATGAACTCTGTGATATGCTCCATGGGGTCCGGCACGAATATGATGACGATCAGGGCGACAACGGCAAACAGCACTGCGAGGGCGATAATCACGGCCAGCGAAATACCGAGATTGATCAGATAAATCAGCATCGATTTGCCGAAATTGCGTTTGAACAACAGCCAGCCTTCGGAAAGCGCGTCGGATATCGGTGCATTGCGCACGACGATAACGCGCTGCGCCAGCGAAAACGGCGTCATAATGATCAGATAGACAAACAGCAAAAGGGGAATCAGGATTAACAGGCCGAGCAAAAAGATCGCAATGGCCGGTCCGGCGCCGCTGTCGCCGAGCGATACACCCGCAAGAATAGCCACGAAGATGAAGATCAGGGTCAGGATCACCATAGAGACGAAAACAGTAAGGAAATACAGCACCCCCAGCCCGAGGATGCGGAAGAAGTAGTCAACGCCGGCGGAAAACGAGGCGCCGAACCGATAAACGCCGCCTCGCTCGATCCGATTGACACCGTCGATAAGCGCCGGAGCGGAAATGCAGTACGCTGCCAGAAAGAGGATAAACAGCACGAATCCCACCAGGAGCAGCGCAGCGATGATCTCCGGAGAGATGTGAAATGGAAGCTCGGCGCTTTCGGGGTCAAACGAGAAGCTGTTGGTCGGCAGATCGACATTAAAGTTGGTGAATCCGCCCACAAACAGCCCAAACACCCAGAGCGATTTGTACTTCCAGGCAATCTGAAAGGCTCTGTTGACGATATATCCGTAGTCCATAACTCCCCTTCGTTACCCGTGTTACTACGTTCGCGGTCAATATATTCAGGGCAGGTGAACGCGATCAACTAAATGTTTAGCCGTATTTCGCCGCCGTGCAAGGTTCGACGAGTGGATCAGTCCTTGTGTTTGTCCCGGGCGCCAGTGGTCGCCCAGATATCATCGCGCGACGGCTCCTCGACGGAGAGATAGAAAAACGTGTAGAGCCCTTCGGCGCACACGCCAAAGAACCCGCCCACGATAATGGAAAACGGCAAACCGAATAGTACGGCATACAGAGTCGGCAGCGACTCACCGGCTTCGGCGCTGAAGAGCGATGCCACCAGCTGCACGAGGTGAAAGCAGAAGCGCAGGGCGACAAAGGCCGCCGCCACGAATCCGACCGAAATCAAAAAAACGCCAAATGTGCGTCTGGTGTGCCTTCGCACAAACCGCCACGATGTCTGCAGCGAATCGAGCAGTCGGGCGCGGCGAATCGTTATGTCCCTGATCGAGAGATTGACAAGCGATGCGTAGAGAAAGATCAGGAGAAGTCCCGCCGGAACGATGACGATCAACGACACCACCCCTAAGATCGTCGAGATCGCAAACAACAACCCGGCGAGCGCAGCGAGTACCGTTGCCGGCAGCATCAAAAGCACGACACCGGTCAAACTCAGTCCGAGAATCGGGAAAAACACGTCAACCCCGATCAGCAGGCTCTCTCCAAACCGATATGATCCGGTGCGGTTGAGGCTGCTGATTGCCGACACGAGGGCGGGTACGGCGATCGTATAACACAGGAAGAACAGGGCCAGCAGATAGACAACGGACCAGACCGATGGAAAAGGGAGACTGGTGGTCAACGGTCCAACCGTGCCTGCTATCGGTTCCCCTGAGGGGGCCTTCAGATTGAAGTTCATGCCGTAGCCGGCGAATATCCCCAGCAGCCAGAGACCGCGGTAATGCCACGCCGTCTGGATGGAGCGGTCCAACAGGTGCCCGAGACGCTGTGCCGATTGTGCCATGACTACACCCCGAGAAGAACTCCGTTGACGCGGAACGCCCGATCCGGCTAATTGTAGCACGAACGGGAGAATGTTGATATGATGGCAAATTGTATCCAGCGGCGCCAGTACTTCTTTGGCGCCTTGATGCTTCTGCTGATGCTGATGGCCGCCGGGTGCGGAGACAAAGCCGAGCGGTCGGATTCGTCGGAACAGGGCGACCTGGCCAGAATCGAACTGGTCGGACGTGACTCGACAACCGTATTGGCCCTCTTGATGGAAAGCCACCAGGTGCAGTATAAACAGAGCAGTCTCGGAACATTTGTGACCGCAATCGACACGCTCGAGGTCACCCGCGAAACGTACTGGATCTACTCGGTCAACGACTCGAATCCCAGTGTCGGCGCCGACCGGTACGTTACATCTGACAGCGACCGCGTGGTCTGGCACTACCGCGTGTCGGGGTGGTAACGGGCAGAGGTCGAGAACTTTATCGCTGGCGTTCGGACCCTGCGAGCCTATATTCAGAGCCGATATGACGGACACAATGACACAGATCGCAGCCGGAAGATTTTTTCTGATCGCCGGGCCGTGCGCCGCCGAGTCCGGCGAGCTCTGCCTGCAGATCGCCGAGCAGGTCGGCCAGACGGCGTCGCGGCATAACCTGCCGTACGTGTTTAAGGCGTCGTTCAAAAAGGCCAACCGACTTTCGAAAGGCTCATACGCGGGGCCGGGCCTCGACGAGGGACTGGCGATACTGCGACGCGTCAAGGAACGAACCGGCCTCCCGATACTTACCGACATCCACGAAACGGGTGAGATCGACGCGGCCGCCGAGGTAGCGGATATTCTCCAGATACCGGCATTTTTGTGTCGTCAGACCGATCTTGTCGTCGGCGCAGCGCGGACCGGCCGCTGGGTAAACATCAAGAAGGGGCAGTTTCTCGCGCCCGACGACATGGCCAAAATCGCCGCCAAGGCCGAATCCAAAAAAATCATGCTGACCGAACGCGGGGTCAGTTTCGGCTACCACACGCTGGTAGTCGATTTTCGCTCTCTATTAATAATGCGCGAGACCGGATACCCGGTCATTTACGACGTCACGCACTCCCTGCAGTTGCCCGGCGGCGCCGGGGCGACTTCGTCCGGCCAGCCACAGTATGTCATTCCGATGGCAAAGGCCGCCGTGGCGGTCGGTATCGACGGGCTCTTTGTCGAGACGCATCCGGATCCGTCGAAGGCCCGATCGGACGCCGGCGCGATGCTTCCGCTGGCAAAGATGGAACAGCTTATCGAAGAAGTGCTGCGTGTGCGGGAGGCGGCGCACCGATGACGGACCGTGTTGTAGAAAGGCTCGATCGGGAGCAGTTTATCGAGCGGCTGAAGCGCGTGCGTTTGCTGGCGCTGGATGTCGACGGCGTGCTGACCGACGACAGTCTCTATTTCGGCCCCGATGGGTTCGAGATGAAGCGGTTTAATATCGGCGACGGGTTTTTGATCGTGCTCGCCATGCGGGCCGGTCTGGAAATCGCCATCGTATCCGGCCGGTATTCTCCGGCCACCGACACACGCATGAAAGACCTCGGCGTGGCCAATGTCCTGCAGGGACAAAAGGACAAGGTGTCCATGCTGACGCCGCTGCTCGAACGGCTGCACATCGGATTCGACGAGGTCGCGTTTGTCGGCAACGATCTGCTCGATCTGAAGCTGGCACGAGCGGTGGGACTGCCGATCGCGGTGGCCGATGCAGTCGACGAAATGCAGGCGGCATCGATGTGGGTCACGCAGAAGAAGGGCGGGTTCGGCGCCGTGCGCGAAATACTCACCATGTATTTCGAGGCGATCGGCAAAGACCCGAAGGAGTTTATCAGAGGATGAACGCCCGCAAGCACGCGCTCGACGTTTTCCGGCTCGAGTCCGAGGCGATCGCCGGGCTGGCCGAGCGGCTTAATGAGTCGTTCGATAAGGCGGTCGAGGCGATTCTCAATTGCACCGGCCGGGTAATCGTCTCCGGAATGGGCAAATCGGGGCTGGTCGGCAAGAAGATCGTGGCGACGTTCAACTCTACTGGGATATCCTCTTTTTTCCTGCATCCCGCCGAGGCCATGCACGGCGATATCGGTTTGATGCGTCCCGAAGACATCCTGCTTTTGATTTCGAAGTCCGGACAGATGGACGAAGCCGACGTGTTGATCGCGACCGCGCGCCGGTTGAACGTGCGGATTATCGCGCTGTGCGGTACGGTCGACTCACCGTTGTTCCAGCGCGCGGACTTCCCGATCGATTGCTCGGTCGCGTCCGAAGCCTGCCCCAATAATCTCGTTCCGACATCGTCTTCGACCGCCGCGCTGGTCATGGGAGACGCGCTCGCAATCGCCCTTTTGCAGGAGCGGAAGTTCTCCGCGGACGATTTCGCCGCCCTGCACCCCGGAGGCTTTCTGGGTCGACGGCTGCTGAAACGCGTGTCGGAATTCCATCATACGGGCGAGCAACTGCCCCTGGTCGACCCTGATGCCTCGATGTCCGACCTGCTTCTGGCTATGACCGGCAAGCGGCTCGGATGCGTGCTCGTGCGCAACGATGACGGTACGATCGGGGGAATTTTCACCGATGGCGACCTGCGCCGCTGCGTGGAACGCAAGACCGACATGTACACGCTGCGGATGTCCGACGTGATGATCAAAAATCCCAAGTCGATCTCACAGGACGCGATTCTCGACGCCGCCCTCGCGATGATGGAACGCTATTCCATTACGCAGTTGCCGACGGTCGATGAACAGAGGCGGCTGGTCGGCATCATCCATCTGCACGATATCCTCCGCTCCAAACTGGTATAGAGTCGGCAGCCACTCCGACAGCCCCGTAAAAACATCATCCCGTACGAGTACGGAGTTGCCGACTCTCGACCTCGCGTGACGATGACCGCTACAGCCGGGAAATAGTCTCCAAAAAAAGAGAGGCGGCCCGTGGCCGCCTCTTCTTCCGATTGGGTATGAGCTAACGACTATTTGGCCTGTTCGATCTCAACGCGGCGGTTTTTCGCCCGTCCTTCGGCCGTGTCGTTGTCGGCGACGAAATATTCGGGATTTTCTCCGAAGCCTTTCGACGTCAACTGGTCCGCCGGGACGCCCTTTGAAATGAGATAGTCGCGTACGCCGTTGGCACGGTTTTCAGACAACGTCTGGTTGTGCTGTTCCGAACCCTGGCTGTCCGTATAACCGCGAATCTCGATCTTCGTGTCGGGATAGGCGAATATCCGCAGCGCGATGCTGTCGAGCTTGCTCTTGGACACGTCATCCGGTTCAAACGAATTGCTGGCATACGTGATATTCAGCGTGATTTTCTCGGTGATACGCTGCACCAGCGGACAGCCGGTGGCATCGATCTCGACCCCCCGGGGCGTGCCGGGACACTTGTCAAGATGGTCCGGCACACCGTCACCGTCGCTGTCGAGCGGGCAGCCCTGCGGATCCACCTTCACGCCGGCCGGCGTTTCCGGGCACTGGTCGGCATAGTCGCCAACACCGTCACCGTCCGCATCGGGAGGACAACCGTCGGGATTCACCGCCACTCCGCTCGGCGTGTCCGGACACTTGTCCAGATAATCGGCGACTCCGTCGCCGTCAGAGTCGAGCGGGCACCCCATGTCATCGACCTTCACGCCTGACGGCGTATCCGGGCACCGGTCGAGATAGTCGGGCACACCGTCACCGTCGCTGTCGAGCGGACAGCCCCGTTCGTCAACTTCAACTTTCCTCGGCGTATCGGGACAGGCGTCCAGCGCATCCTCAACCCCGTCACGATCGGTGTCTACCTTGCCGCCGAAGAAATACGACAGGCCGGCGGTGACTTCGAGGTAACCTTTGAACGGCCGGTCGCTGTACTCTTCCCATGTCGACGGCCCATAGAATCCATCCGGGAAGTCCTCGGAGAGATTGGCGATATCGGTGGTGAGTTTCGCCTGGAAATCCATCCCCACTTTGTCGCTCAGCGGGACAAACAAGCCGGTGCCGATCTTGACGTTGAAGTCCGTGCTGCCGTAAGAATCTTCGCTCTCGCGGTCTTCAACGGACCACATGTCGATTCCGATTCCGCCCAGCAGGTATGGCTGGAACCGCCACTCCGGCGCGTAAAACCACTGTGCATCAAGTCCGAACGCCATGCCGGTCAGTTTGGCCAAGGCGTTTTCGGAACTGTACCACTCATCTCCCGCATTGTCAGTTGTCGTCGTGTCGTCATAGGTGACCAGGTAGTTGAACGTCAGGCCGACATTGACCTTCTGTGAGAGTCCCCGTCGCGCTTCGAGACCGAAATCCCACCCGGCGAGAAAGGGCTGATGGGAACCGTTGTACAGGGTGAAATCATCACCGTCGAAAAGCGGCATGAAGACTCCGGCGCGCACGCCGAGCGCGGTTGTGCCTTTTCGTTCGAATGCCGTTACCGATGTTGCCACCAGGACTACCAGCAGCGCCACCGCGAGTTTCTTCCAGACCATGTGTAACCTCCATTCATCGACCGACAGTTTTCGAGCGGCGTGACGACCGCCGTCACCATCGTACACCTCGTCATGAAGCAATGAGATAAATGCCGACCAAAAAGTCAACGATGGAATCGTATCGCCTCACTGGACTGATCACCGCGAAGAAATGCATGCCGGACGGCACTACCTCGCGCCGTCAATCGAGCGGCCCCATGTCGCACCGCTCAGGCATTGAAAACGTCGCTTTCATCGTTGTCTCTGCCAGTTGATACGCGCTCGAGACGAAACGTGTTGACCACGGCCGGATCCGGGCAGCAAAATGTGCCGCTGTCGGCATTTTTTTCCCATGGAAATGAGCCGCCGAACCGCAGCGTTGTGATGTATGGCAGAATTGAATTAAACGCACCAAGACACATACCCGCCGGCGTATACCGTGAAACAACCCACTGGTCGCCGACTTTGTGACCGGCAGGGCACTTCTTGATTTGCGATATCAGGGTGATTTTGATGTCGTATCGTTTGGTCATACAGCCTCTTTTCAGCATGAGCGGCGCCGCTCCTTTGAAAGCACTACAGTCGCGTAAGCCAATGATACGGAATATCGTCCCCGCTTTCCAGCTTTGATCGCACAGAAGCCGGTCACACGTGCGTGATATCGAATTGGCTGTCAGGTGAGCCGTTGGTTACGGCAGGCAGTCGTCATATGTGAGCGGCAGCAAATCGGGGCCGAGATTCCCGACACCGTAATGCACGGAATTCTCAGTTTGCGGAACATTTGCCCGCTCTCCTGGTTGCCTAACGAAAGAATTTGGAGGTGGCGCTAAATGAGGTATCTTGGCGGTCCGACAATCCGTATAAGAAGAGCCATGAGACAACTTTTTCTGACAACTATCGTCACAGTGTCACTCCTGTTCGCTGTCGGCTGCTCATTCGACAGGGATCAGTCCGCCGCGCAATCGTCGGGTTCGGATACCCTTCGCCCGGACTCCGATATGCTCGGTGCGACTATCTTCATGTATGATCGTCAATATGTGACAGCTGAAATCAGAGCCGAGCGCATACGCAAGTTCGAGTCGGTCGATTCCACGATGGGGTACGTACTCGATATCAACATGTTCGATACCACCGGCAAGCTTGTATCATCGCTCGTCTCCGACTCGGGGCTGATTCGCGAGTCCACCGAGGATCTTCACGCGTACGGACATGTGGTGGTGATCACCGAAGACTCAAGCAAGCTGGAAACCGATTCACTGTATTTTGATCCGGCCACCAATCTCATTCACACCGACGAATTCGTCAAAATCACGCGCGGCGCCGATACCCTGACTGGCTGGGGACTCGAAGCCGACCGGCAACTTCGCGGCCTCAAAATCCTTCGCGGCGTATCCGGCTCGCTGGACCAGAAGCCGGAAGAGTCAGAGCTGTAAGTCGCGACGAATCAAGACGATACAAATTCTTCTCCTTGTCCGTATTTTTCCTGTTGCATTCTATCCGGTTAGTCGTATTCATATGCTTTCAGTGTCACTGAAAATCCAACCATATTCCCCCAATAAGTCCACCACAGGGAAACTCTTTCTCGACGTGCGACTCTGAGCAAGGAGATGGTATGCAAAACCCGTTTCGAGAGATGACCTGTTACGTGCTCGCCGGCGGCGAGCGCGGCCGCGAAGAGCATTTCGTCAAGGACGGTCCGCTCACACGTCTGGAGAAAAGCTACCGCCGTTATGCCGCCGTGTTCGAGCGGGTCGCGCTGGTCCTTAAACCCGAGCAGGCGCGCGAAAAGTACCTCAATTTCCCCCACGTGTGTGATGCGGACAGCGAGATCGCCCCGGCGTACGGTGTCAAGGCGGCCCTCGACAGCGCCGAAACCACGGCGGTGTTTATCGGGTCGCTGGAGATAAGAGACTTCCCGCTCCAGCTCGTGGTGGAATTGGTGCGCAACTACAACGGCGAGCCGTTCCTCGGATACTACGACCCAAAGGCCGATCCGGGCAAGGCGCAGCCGCTGTTCGGAATCTATTCGACCGAACTCGCGCCGAAAATCAAGGCCATGCTCGAGCAGGGCAGACGGGATCTTCGTGAGCTCATGCAGGGGGCCGGCAGGCTGCTTCCGCTTCCGGACGATGTTCCTGCGGCAAGTATCGGCTTGAACTAATCGCCGTCCGACCGACAAATGACTATGGAAACGGGTAGACCACCCCGCGCGGGGGTGGTTTTTTTCTGCCGTTCGGCGGACGTTCCCAGACAAAGACCACACGCTTTTGACTTCGTCCCCGTTGCCTGTCGGGCGGCGCCTTCCTATATTGACTCCGTTAATAATGGAGTGAGTCGGCGTGGGTATAAACCGCTTCTTTGATTTCTCTGATACACAATTGAAAGTATTGGCCGGGCTGAGCGTTGTGTTGCTGCTCGTATCGGGATACCATTTTGTCCGGGCGAATACCTCCCCGGCAGAAACCGGACCTGAGCTGCCTGTCCTGCTCGGTTCCGCTCCTGACTACACCGGTCTGTTTGTGCTGGACCCGAACACCGCGCCGGCCGACTCGCTCGAACTTCTGCCGGGTATCGGGGCAATACTCGCCGACCGGATCGTCGCCTACCGCCAGCATAACCGGTTCGAGCAGGAGATCGACATCACCAACGTCAAAGGGATCGGTCCCCGCCTGTACGAACGTCTGAAACCCTACCTGAAAGTGCAACGACCGTGAATGGACAGCGGCTCGGGATAGATCCGTACGGGGAGTATGTCGTTGCCGTTCGAGTCGACCATGACGGCGGGCGCACGGTCGTGCGTTCGGCCGAGCGGCTTGAGTCGGCGGACTCGGCCGAGGTCGGAACGGCGCGATGCGTGTGTGCGGTGCCCGATCGCGACGTCATCGTCAAGTCGCTTCACGTCCGATCGGACCAGCCGTTGTCACAGGAGGATCGAGCCCGGTTTGAGATGGCCGCGTCGCTGCTGGATCCGGAATCGGAGTTTACGATTGACCTGATTCCTACCGCGCGGGAGCATCGTGTCGTCGGACTCGCGTACCGCCAGCGGGACAGGGCGACGCCTCCGGGAGGCTCTCCGGTTGACGGTCGTATGCGGGCAGCAGCTCTCGGGATGGGCTACCTCGCCTTCGGACGAATCGAGCCGGGCGACCTGCTCTGCCTTGCCGATATCGGTATCGATACCGTCTCGATTTGCCTGCTGTATCAGAAGAGAATCATCAATCTGGCCCACCTGTCGCTGAACGGATTCGATCCGGCAACCGAACGGGGATGCCGCCAGGTGGCCGTGGAGCTTCGCACGGTCGTCAACTTCAAGCTGGCCGAGCTCGCGGAGTGGGGAATCACGGTGCCGTTGGCGAAACTGATTTTGTCGGGTCGCTGCCGCGATACCGCGCTGCCGGAATTCACTCGATTGTTTCCCTCGGGGGTTGCCCGTCCAAGTCTCAATGAAGCCTATTTTGACGAACGGGCGAGGCGTTCCGGAATCGAGCCGGAACGCTGCATGGTGGCTCTCGGCCTGACGGTCAAATAGCTTCTTGCCACGGCAGCCGAATCAGTCTACATTGCGGCATCCGTTGCCGGACAGAAGGATAGGATATGTCAGCCGATTCGCGTAAGTTGGCGCTTTACCCGGGCACGTTTGACCCGGTCACCAATGGTCACCTCTCGCTCGTGGAGCGGGCGGTGGGGATTTTCGATGAAGTTGTGGTAGCGGTCGCCCGCCGGACGTCATCGAAAAGCACGATGTTCACCTGCGATGAGCGCGTAGCGATGATGCAGACCGCAATCGCCGGTCTTCCGCATCACACGGAGGTCCGCGTTATTTCGTTTGAAGGACTGACGGCCAATCTTGCCGTTGAACTTGGCGCGGTGGCAATCATTCGCGGCATGCGGGCGGTATCTGATTTTGAGTATGAGTTCCAGATGGCGCTGATGAACCGTCGCATGGCGCACGATGTCGAGACCGTGTTTTTGATGCCCGCGTTGTCCTGGGTATACCTTTCGTCCTCGATGATCAAAGATGTCGCCCGACACGACGGCGACATTGCCGGGCTGGTCCCGGACAGCATTGTCGATACCATAATCGCCAAAGTCAAAGCCGAGACGCGCTGACCGGGCCGCACGGATCGCCCCGCGTATCAGCCGTTGCTCAAACGCCGTTCGGGCCGTATACTACGCCCTTCACGGCAGACCACGAATTCAGGAAGCAATTCATGAGTGATGAACGAGACAACCGACCCGTTTCCGATGAGGCGCAGGAGAGCCTGCAGATCCCGCTGACGGAGTTGATCCGGACCCGCTACCAGAAGGTCCGGGAACTGCGCGCCAAAGATATCAACCCGTACCCGTACAAGTACGAATGGTCGCATTACATCCGCGACGTGCTTCGCGAATTTGACGCTCTCATGACGGCCCAGGTGCGCGTGAGGGTTGCCGGCCGGATCATGCTCAAGCGGAAAATGGGGAAGGTGATTTTCGCCGACGTCCGCGACGTATCCGAGCGCATCCAGATTTACGTCCGCAAGGACGATCTCGGCGAAGAGAGCTTCGCCGTGTTCAACTCGCTCGATATGGGCGATATCATCGGTTGTGAGGGCTACGTGTTCGTCACCAAGACGGGCGAGCGGACGATTCATGTGGAGTCGTACGAGCTGCTGTCAAAGGCCCTTCATCCGCTGCCGGACAAGCACGCCGGGCTGACCGATGTCGAAACGCGATACCGCCGCCGCTATGCCGATCTCATCGTGAATCCCGAAGTGCGCGAGGTGTTCCGGATGCGGTCGCGCGTTATCCAGACCGTCCGTGACTTCATAAACGGCGAGGGCTTTTTGGAAGTTGAAACGCCGATCCTGCAGCCGCTCTACGGCGGCGCCTCGGCGCGCCCGTTCATTACGCATCACCACCGGCTGGACATCCCGATGTACCTTCGGATCGCCGACGAGTTGTATCTCAAGCGACTGATTGTCGGCGGGTTCGACAAAGTCTGGGAATTCTGCAAGGACTTCCGCAACGAGGGCCTCGACCGCTTTCACAACCCGGAGTTCTCGATGATCGAGTTGTATTGGGCCTATGCGGACTACCGGGATATCGCCAAGCTTTTCGAGCGGCTTGTGCGCCACACGGTGAAAGAAACGTGCGGATCGTACACTGTCACCTATGGCGAACACGAGATTGACTTCGGCCGGCCGTTCCGCTGGGTAACGATGGTTGATTCGATCAAAGAGGCCACCGGCGTGGACTTCACGAATTTTACGTATGAGGAGGCGGTGGCGGCGGCGAAAGCGCTCCAGGTCGACACAACCGATCTGCACAATCGCGGCAAGGTAATCGAAGGCGTGTGGGAAGCCAAAGTGGAGCCGACCCTGATTCAGCCGACTTTCATTGCCGACCACCCGGTCGAAATCTCACCGCTGGCCAAAAAGCACAAAACCGATCCGCGTTTTGTCGAACGGTTTGAGTTGTTTGTAGCCGGGGGAGAGCTGGGCAATGCATTCTCCGAGCTCAACGACCCGGTCGATCAGTTGCAGCGGTTTCTCGAGCAGGGCAAAGCGATCGACGCCGGCGATGAGGAAGCGCAGCCGCTCGATGACGACTTCATTACCGCGCTGGCCTACGGCATGCCGCCGACCGGCGGGCTGGGGTTCGGGATCGACCGCCTCGTAATGCTTCTGACCAATCAACATTCGATCCGCGACGTGCTGTTTTTCCCGCAGATGAAGGACACGAAAGAAGGCACGGTGCCGGTATCGAGAATCCTGATGCAGTTGGTGGAAGAAGAGGGCGCCGACTGATCGGTGCTCGAGTCTGCCCAACGCCGGAACAGCCGGCGTCAATCAGAGTTCGCTTCCAGCGTCCCCGTGCGGCCGCCACGTGGACCAATCGGTACACGCTCGCAAACACGACCATCCCCGTCTCGTCTTTACAATCCCCTGCAGGATGTAAACTTCTGTGTGTGATGGTTGGTTGGCACGCGCTGGTCGGTGCACCCAGCGCCATGGCCGGCGATGGAAAAGGCTCCGGATGGGCACACGCGTTTGACTGGTTCCGTGACGCCGACGGTGATAGCATCCCGAACGGACTCGACCCCGACTGGGTGCGGCCGTACGACGGCGACGGGTACCAGAAAGAACGTCAATTGATTCCGGGTCGGCGAGCAGTCTGCGACCGACGGCGGCGGTGACGAATACCGTTACCGGTATCGCTACGAAATCCAGACCTGCATCAATCCGGAAAGCGTTGGCGATCGGACTCACACGCGCCTCCGGACTCAGAACTGTGGTGAATAAGCGAGCCGTCCGGATTTCCGGATGAATCGTTTCCCCGACGGGCCGGTATCCGGCCCGTCGTTTTTCATTCCGGCCGATTCCGGTACGCGGCCGTCAAAAACGGTTGCACCACCCCCGGCGTGTGGTATAATACTTTCGTGTATAAAGGATTAGGCATCGACAACAACAGGGACGCCCGTGCGCTTTGAGACCTTCATCGCCCGCCGATACTTCAGCTCCGGTCGCTTCTTCGTCTCCGTTTCCACCTGGATCACGATTCTCGGCGTCATGCTCGGTGTCGCGGTCGTGTGTTTCGTGATGTCTTTGCACAACGGGTTTGAATCCGAAATCCGCTCCCGCCTGCTCGGTACGACGGCGCACATCTCGATATTCCCGTCAGGCGAGAAACTCATCTACGACTACGATGAGCTGGTCGACCGACTGAACGCAATGGACGGTGTCGTGGCCGCCTCGCCCTTCATTTACTACAAGGGCGGGATATCGTCGCCGGCCTCGACCGACGGAATCGTGATCCGCGGCATCGACCTTCAGGCCGAGGCCGGGACATCAAATGTCAAACGAGATCTTGTGGTCGGCGATTACACCTTTGAGCCGGCCGTGGTACTCGACGACACCCTGCCGGGCATACTGCTGGGCAGGGGGCTTGCCGACCGCCTTCAGACGTTTGTCGGCCAACCGGTCGTGCTGTACGCCATGAGCGGCGACGACATCCGGGCGGGGAGCCGTCCACGAATCGCCAAGCACTATGTCTCGGGGATCTTCGAAACCGGAATGTACGAATTCGACGCGCAACTGGCGTATATCTCGCTGGTCGATGCCCAGCGGCTCTTCTCGATGGACAGCGGCGTCACCGCCGTCCATCTGAAGCTGACCGATATTTACATGGCGCAGGACGTGGCGCCGCTGATCGACCAGCTGCTGGATTATCGCTACGAAGTCGTCCCGTGGAACGTCCTCCACAAGAACATCTTTTCATGGATTGAATTCGAGAAGATCATCCTGTTTATCGGCTTCATCCTGATCGTGCTGGTCGCCGGCTTTTCGATCATTTCGACCCTGGTCATGACAACCATGGAAAAGCGCGCTGAGATCGGAATCCTGAAAACGATTGGAAGTACTCCGCGTGAGATCGGTACGATATTTGTGTTGAAGGGGCTCCTGATTGGAATCGGCGGAGTGGCCGGCGGCTGGACGCTGGCCGGTCTGGCGGCCTGGCTGCAAAACACCTACAAAGTGATTTCGCTGCCGCCGGACATATACTTTATCAGCTATGTGCCCATCGATGTACACCCGACCGATTTTTTGTTCGCCGGTCTCGTGACCATGGTGATCTGCTTTCTGGCGTCGGTATATCCGGCCCTGCAGGCCTCGCGCACGTCGGTGATCGACGTCCTCCGGCAGTAACCGGGGCGAAAAGAGGGACGATGACTAAATATTTGCCGAAAACTGGCGAAAAAGGTAAGTGTAAGCCGGTGGGAGAGGTGTACCTACGGCCATGAACCAGCAACCGATTATCCTCTCTGCCAAAGGCGTTTTCAAAGAGTTCAAAACGGCCGAGAAAACGCTGCCGGTGCTCAAGGGAGTCGATCTGGAACTGACGACAGGCGAAGTGGCGGCGGTGACCGGCGCTTCCGGTGTGGGCAAGTCGACTTTGCTTCACATCCTGGGAGGGCTCGACCGGCCCACCCGCGGAGAGATAACGATATTAGATACCGCGATCCACACGCAGTCGGAGAAAGCGTTGGCCCGGTTTCGCAACCGCACCATCGGCTTCGTCTTCCAGTTTCACTACCTGTTGGACGACTTTAGCGCATTGGAAAACGTGATGATTCCCCTGATTCTGGCCGATACGCCGCCGAACGACGCCCGCCGACGGGCGGAACTGCTGCTCGGGCAGGTCGGTTTACAGGACAGGACAAGCCACCGGCCGAAACAACTTTCGGGCGGCGAGCAGCAACGGGTGGCGGTCGCACGCGCCCTGGCCAATGCGCCGAATATTGTCCTCGCCGACGAACCATCGGGCAATCTCGATACCGCAACCGGGCGCGCGCTGCATGAACTGCTGTTGGAGTTGAACTCCCGGCAGGGCATCACGTTTTTGATCGCCACGCATAACGAAGAACTGGCTGCCGGCTGTCACCGGCGATTCACGATGGTGGACGGACGCGTACACGAGTAGTCACAGGGAAGGTGGTGAAGTAGCATGCTGTGCCAGGAGTGCCAGAAACGGGAAGCCGAGGTCAATTTTACCCGCATAGAAAATAACAAAAAGATATCATTGTCGCTGTGCAGGCAGTGTGCGGCGAAACACGGGTTTCACTCGCCGCTCGACAACATGCCGTTTCCGCTGGCGGAGATCCTCGCCAACTGGTCGCACGGGTACGCGGCAGCGCGCAGCGCTCCGACCGGCGAGCAACTGGTCTGCCGGACGTGCGGCCTGACGTTCGAGGAATTCGCCCGCCAGGGACGGTTCGGCTGCGGCGACTGCTACGATTCGTTCCGACCGCGCCTGGAAGGCATCATGCGCAAGATTCACGGCAACTCGATCCACCGCGGCCGCAATCCCCGCATGTCGGCGGAAAGCCCCCGCCAACAGCTCGTTCCTATCAAGGAGGAACAGCGGGTCGAGGCGGAACTTCGCAAGGCGATCGAGGACGAAGATTTCGAACGCGCCGCTGAGTTGCGCGATAAGCTCAAGAGTCTCCGCGAGGGATTTCCAGTTGACAACTAGGCAGGACGGGGTGAAAGTTGCAGACAATGTTTGAGGCGATGGCAAAACTTCCGGCGGCCTGGCTCTCCGGTCAGGGTGATGACTCGATGGTGGTGTTGTCGACCCGCGTGCGGCTGGCCCGCAATGTCGCGGGCGCGCTGTTTCCGCCGCAGGCCGACGACGAAACCAAACAACGCATTATCAGTTACTTCGACTCGGCGCGCTCGCGCTCGCCGTTGCTCGGCGACGGGGAGTACCACACGGCAGCCGAAATCAACGACCTCGACCGGCAGTTTCTGATCGAGCGGCATCTCATCTCGCCGGTCTTTCTCGATGGCGACCCGGCCAAGTCGGTCTTTATCGGCAACGATCAGCGGGTATCGATCATGGTCAACGAGGAAGACCATCTTCGCATCCAGGCGCTGTCGGCCGGACTGAACCCGCAGGAGTCGTTTCAGATGGCGCTGCGGTACGAAAACGAATTGAACGGAATGCTCGAGTTCAACTACGACAACGACTTCGGATACCTCACCGCATGTCCGACCAACGCCGGTACCGGCATGCGGGCCTCGGTCCTGATTCACCTGCCGGGGCTGGTTCTGACCCGCGAAATCGATCGGATCATCAACCGCCTGACCACCTCGGGCCTGGTCGTCCGCGGCTTCTACGGCGAGGGCTCGGACGTGCTGGGCAACCTCTTCCAGATTTCCAACCAGTACACGCTGGGGATTACGGAAGAGGAGATCATCAATCAAATCAGCCGGGCAACTGCCGATATAACCGAAGAAGAGGCAGCGGCGCGCCAGCGACTGGTTGACGAAGCCGGCGATATGATTGAAGATAAGATCTGGCGTGCATACGGTATCCTCAAGCACGCCCGGGTGCTGACGTCCGACGAGGTCATGAACCTGCTGTCGGCGATCCGTCTGGGGCGTGCGATGAAGATACTGGACGGGATCGATGTTGCTTTGATCAACGAGATCCTCCTGTTGTCGCAGCCGGCGCATCTCCAGAAGTTCTTTGGACAGGAGATGGACAACAATAAACGGGACTTCGTGCGAGCCCAGATGGTTCGGGACAAACTACGGAACATCAACGCCTAGCCGGGCGTTTAACCTGTGCAGACGCTGTGATGTGCGAATGTGGAGACAGACACAGAGGAAGGATGATCAGTAATGAATGAGATGTTTACCGAGTCTGCCCGCAAGGCGATTGAGTATGCGCGCGATGAGGCCTCCCGCTTGAGGCACGACTACATCGGTACCGAGCATCTCTTGTTGGGGCTGATCCGTCTGGGCGAAGGACGCGCCGTCGATATCATGGGCAATCTCGGCCTGGATATGGACGATCTCCGCGGCGCCATCGAAGAAGTCGTGCAGCCGTCCGGCGGCACCATGACAATGGGGCAGCTTCCGCTGACCGCCCGCGCCAAAAAGACGCTGGAGGTATCGGGGCAGGAAGCCCGGGCGCTCAAGTCCAAAGATATCGACACCGAGCACATCCTGCTGGCGCTTCTCAAGGACGAAGAGGGCGTCGCCGCCCAGGTCCTGTCGACCTATGAGATCGACTACAAAGAAGCCTACGAAGAACTGAAAAATATCAATAACGGCAAACCGTCGTCGTTCAAGAAAAAACGCAAAAAATCCAAGACCCCGGCGCTCGATCACTTCGGTCGCGACCTGACCGAGCTGGCCCGCCGCGGCAAGCTCGATCCGATTATCGGACGCGAGTACGAAATCGAACGCGTCTGTCAGGTACTCTCCCGCCGCAAGAAGAACAACCCGGTGCTGATCGGCGAGCCCGGAGTGGGCAAAACCGCGATTGCCGAGGGTCTCGCCCAGCGCATTGTCGAAGGCAACGTGCCGCAAACGCTCGAAAACAAGCGGGTGGTCACACTCGACATGGCCTCACTGGTGGCCGGTACGAAATACCGCGGCCAGTTCGAAGAGCGGCTCAAAGCGGTCATGACCGAGATCACGAATTCCACCGATGTGATTATCTTCATCGACGAGCTTCACACGATCGTGGGCGCCGGCGGCGCCGAGGGCTCGCTGGATGCATCGAATATTTTCAAGCCGGCTCTCTCGCGCGGCGAACTTCGCTGTATCGGGGCCACCACCCTCAACGAGTATCGCAAGTACATCGAGAAGGACGGCGCGTTGGAACGCCGTTTCCAGACGGTCATGGTGGAACCGCCGAGCGAAGAAGCCACGATTTCCATCCTCAAGGGGCTGCGTCCCAAGTACGAGGAGCATCATCAGCTGACGATTTCCGACGAGGCCATCGACGCGGCGGTGCGGCTGTCGAATCGGTATATCTCCGGAAAGTTCCAGCCCGACAAGGCGATCGACCTGATCGACGAGGCCGGGTCGCGCGCGCACCTGTCGACATTCACCCGCCCCGAGGAGTTCACCGAGATCGAAGCCCGGGTCCAGGAACTGCAGCAAAACAAGGAACAGGCGGTCAAAAACCAGGCCTTTGAAACGGCTGCGCAGTTGCGCGACGAGATCAAGGCCGAAAAGGAAAAACTGGCCGACCTGCAGAAAGTCTGGGAAGCGGCGCGCGAAAAGGAAAAGATCACGCTGACGGCCGACGATGTCGCTACCGTGCTGGCGAAAATCACCGGCATTCCTCTGTTCCGGCTCGAGGAAGCCGAGTCACAGCGGCTGCTTCGCATGGAAGACGAACTTCGCAAACAGATTGTGGGCCAGGATGAGGCGATCGGGACAATCGCCAAGGCGATCCGTCGCGCGCGTGCCGGGCTCGGCGACCCCCGCCGGCCGATCGGCAGCTTCATCTTCCTCGGCCCGACCGGTGTCGGCAAAACCGAGCTGGCGCGGTGTCTCGCCGAATTTTTGTTCGACGACGTCGACTCGCTGATTCGGATCGACATGTCGGAGTACATGGAGAAATTCGCGGTGTCGCGGCTGATCGGCGCGCCCCCCGGCTATGTCGGCTACGAGGAAGGCGGGCAGTTGACCGAAAAAGTGCGGCGCAAACCGTACTCCGTCGTCCTCCTCGACGAAATCGAGAAGGCGCATCCCGACGTGTTCAATATCCTGCTGCAGTTGATGGATGACGGTCAGTTGACCGACTCTTTCGGCCGCAAGGTGGATTTCAAAAACACCGTCGTGATCATGACATCGAACATCGGCACCAAGCGTCTGCGCGATGATCGCACGGTCGGGTTCGACGCCGATGATTCCGTGCTGACCTTCGACACCATGAGCAAGAAGGTCCGCGAGGAACTGAAGAAAACCTTCAACCCCGAACTGCTGAACCGAATCGACGAAGTGATCGTGTTCCACTCGCTGGAAAAGGATCACATCAAGCAGATCATCGAAATCCTCGTGGTCGATGTCGCCAAGCAGCTCGCCGAGAAGGGTATCAGCTTCAAGCTGACCGCCGAGGCCAAGGAATTCCTGGTGGAAAAGGGATTTGATCCGGCCTACGGCGCCCGGCCGCTGAAACGGGCGGTGCAGAAATATCTCGAAGATCCGCTGGCCGAGGAAATCCTGCGCGGGCAATATGCCGGCGATCTGGACCTGATTATCGGGGCCAGTACGGAACGGCTGACCTTTACGTTTAATCAGGCCGAGCCCAAAACGAGCAAGAAGGGCACGCCTGCGACGAGCTAGTCGAAAATTCGATTGACTGATAGAACCGCAAGCGGCCGGAATCATTTGATTCCGGCCGCTCTGTTTGATCGCCGCAACTCGTTGCGTAATAACAGGCTATTAATTCCGCTTGCCAAAACGGACCCATCTGCTATATTAGCAGGCTCCGGGGCCGAGCTGTGTCTCGAACCGCCGGATTCGGATGCGACAAAAAAGAATAGTGGATAAAGGACCAGCGTCATGGCTCACAAAAAAGGTGTAGGATCGTCGAAAAACGGTCGTGACTCCAATTCCCAGCGGCGCGGCACGAAAGTCTACGGCGGACAGTTTGTCTCGGCCGGCTCGATTATCGTCCGCCAGCTCGGCACGCCGATCAAACCCGGCGTCAATGTCGGGCTCGGCACCGACTATACGCTGTTTGCCAAGGTCGACGGCTTTGTTACGTTCGAGCGGGTCGGCAAGAAGGGTAAACAGGTTTCGGTGTACGCACCCGAAGAAGGCAACGCGTAAGCGACGCTGACGATCCGAAAAGCACGAAGCCGCTCTCTGGAATCAGAGAGCGGCTTTTTGTATGCGTGAGTCTCCTCTTGAGGAACTCACTCGAAATGCCCCAATCTTTCTAACTCTCCGGTTGCCCAGGGATGAGACAGCCACCCCCAAATGAGGGTTATTGAGAACGCGTCTCCCGACAAATCGGTGCCACCGGCCGTCCCGAAATTTACCGGATTAAACCGCAGTGACAGCCCGAGGTACTTTGTTCGCGTTCTGTTGTAAGCGAATCGATAGGTCCAGCCAACATTGAGGTCAAGTACGTCGGCATAGGGACGACTGCTGTTGTCACCGCTTTCAGCATGGCCGAGCCAGCCGTAGCCTATACCCAGCAGCGGACCAAGTGAATGCCGGTCCGACCTCAGCAACTCGTATGAGCAGTCGAGGCCGCAGTATCCGCCGAAGAAACTCCTGCCGCTGTCTGGTCGGTCGTTGTCCATGATGACGAATTCCTCGCGGGCGCGGAGGAATCGGAGAACGAGCGTGGCGTCAAATCCAAATCGGCCGGCATACAGCCCGGCCCTGGCGCCCAGTTCGGCTTTTGGTCCGAGCACATCGGCCTCGTCCTGTGGAATCCACGCTCCCACGATAATACCCAGATGCGCACGGAAGTTGTACTGCTCGGTACAAAGCTCCGCTACCCTCGTATCGTAGGCGTCTTGCAGGCATGGCTCGGGGCAGTCTCGTGCTTTAAGGTGGCGGAGAATGAATGAATCGTCACCCGTGAAATGTCGCAACCAGTAATGAGCGACTGTGGTGCTGTCGGTCTCACGGAGCAGTTCCTTTGCGAGAGAATCCTCAAAGTCGGCGTACCTCTGAGACGGTGGACCGTTGTATCTCCTTTGAATCCAGTCAGAGGGAACATAGTAGATCCCGAAACACCCGTACCCCGGTACATCACCGATGAGGGAACAGACGGTAAGCCTGTCACACAGTGTGCCATCGAAATCACCGTGCGAGATGGCGATGAGCTCTCTCAGCGACGCAAACGTTCTGTAATCGCATTCGGATTCTATGAAACGGATAAGCTGCAAGACCGAGTCCGACTGGCCGCGTTGATACATGTCCGGTATGAGCAACATCGCGTTGAACACATACTCGTCGCACTTCTCCGTCGACCGCTCGGTCAGCAAAGCATGCATGCCGGTGGTGTCCTCCTGTGCCAACACGCCTGAGACAATTGCAAATGACAACAGGCATACAATTGAATGAATCGGAACTCCCCGCATAGGAACCCTCCCGGAGTTGAACATCAGATCAGTCGACCCAAGTATAAGACCCAGGTACCGGGATGGGTAGTGGAAATCTACCTCGCGCGAGATCAATCATAGTACTTCAACCGGTCCAGCCGACTCGAAGCCGCGTTGCTCAAACCACCGTAAACCAGCTCAAGCGACACGGTATTGCCCGACAAATCAGTCCCACCACCGGTTGCATAGTTCACCACATTGTAGCGCCCCTGCAAACCGACATAACGGGTTCGCGTGCGGTTGCAGGCCAGCCGATACTCGGCGCCGATATTCAGGTTCAGCGAGTTCACGCCGCCGGTGCTGGTGTCGTCGTCTTTCGATGACCCATGCCCGAACCCATCAAGCCCGATTCCCCCGATCAGGCTGACCGCATGAACCTCCGACCGAAATGCCTCATACGCCAGGTCAGCGCCTACATAGCCGCCGAAAAAACTCCGGCCGCGATCCTCTTTGTCGTCCTGACGCACCACGTACTCCCGTTTGGCCTCGAGAAAGCGAAATATCAACGTCCCTTCGGCCCCCCATCGATCTCCCCGCCAGCCGATCTTGAACCCGGCTTCGGCCTTGTTGCCGAGCGCACTCGCGGCCTGCTGAGGCATCCAGATACCGGCAAGCGCCGCCAGATGAATCCTCCCCCGATACCGCCGCTCCAGCCAGAAGGCGATCTCCCGGTCATACGCTTCCTGAAGGCAGGTGCCGGGGTATGCTCCCCGGTGGAGTCTCTCCCTGATGAATGCGTAGTCGTACGTCAAGTTCATGATGATAACATACGCGACGCTGCTAGAGTCCGTCTCCCGAATGAGCCGGGTAGTCAGGCTGTCGACCAGCCGCGAGTAGGCCGAGGTATCGATCATCGGAATCCGCTCACCCCATACCAGAAGTGTGAGCCAGTCGGGAGACCGATCGCCCCGACGGTAGTAGCCGTGAAGCACGTGATCGATCAGGGCCGAGTCGCACAGATCACTCTCGTATTCCCCCGATTCGATCCGAAGCAATGTCTTGAGTCGCCCGAATGAGCTCGTCTCGCATTCCTGTTCGACGAAGTCAATCACCAGCCAGATCGAGTCCAGCTTCCCATCGTCATACAATCGCGGAATCAAGTCATGGGCATTTCGGATATAGTTACGGCAGGTATCGGGGCGCGTCGGTGAAAGAAGCGCGCGGAGATCGGGCTGACTCTGAGCGGAAACACTGACGGCGGCAAGACACAGTAGCAGCAATACGACGCACGGTATCGCTGGTCGCATGGAAACCCTCCCGGGGAAAAAACCTGCTTCGGCTGTCCACCTGTTCTACCGCGAATCATTCGGATGGTTGCTCATTTTGTTGACTTGGACACGCCCGGCACCCTAGTTTCCTTTCAAATCCTGAGCATATCCGTACGTCTCCTCATGAGACAGGGAGAAACCCGATATGAAGACTCTATATGCCGTAATTTGGCTGGCGGCGGGACTCGTCCTGCTCTGTGCCGGTACGTTGGTCGCTCAAGCCCCTGGGTCTGAACCCGTACCGGTGGAATCCCCGGCCGACGAGATATCCGTTCCTGCGACCGAAACAAGTCAGCCGGACGAAGACGCGATCTACCCGCTCTCCCCCGAACGCAAAGAGCTGCTGATCGCCTACTCCCAGTTCAACAATCTCTGGCGGTTTGTCTCTTTCGGGATCGGAATCCTCACGCTCGCTATTCTGCTGTTCACCGGGCTCTCGGCGAAGTTCCGGTCCTGGGCCTTCGCCGCCCGAAAACGTTTCTTCGTCATCTGGCTCTTTTTCATCATGATAATGGTCGCCGACTACATCCTCGGCTTCCCCGCCAACTACTACCGCAATTTTATGGTTGAGCATGATTTCGGTTTCTCCAACCAGACCTTGCAGCAATGGCTGACCGATGACCTTCTGAATCTGGCAATCGTGCTGGTCCTTGGCAGCATCCCGGCCTGGTTTTTCTACTGGCTGGTCGGTTACATGAAACGGTGGTGGCTGGCGTTTACGCTTGGCGCCATTCCATTTGTCGTGGTCGTGGTCGTGATCTCCCCGGTGTTCATCAGCCCGATCTTCAATGAGTTCACGCCCCTGAAAGATAAACAGCTCGAGTCCGAAATTCTGGCGCTGGCCGACAAAGCCGGTATCCACGGCTCCGACGTGTTTGAAGTCGATGCGTCCCGGCAATCGTCGAAAGTCAACGCGTACGTCACCGGGTTGTTCAACACCAAGCGGATTGTGCTGTACGACACGCTGATCAAACACTTTTCGCTCGACGAGATCCGGTTCGTCATGGGCCATGAGATGGGACACTACGTCATGAACCACATCTGGTGGGGGTTGGGCGTCCTGATCGTGTTTATGCTCTTTGCGCTCTGGCTGATGGACCTGTTGATTCATCCGGTGATCAGGATGTTTCAGGGTGCGTTCAAATTCGACAAGCTCGAGGATATCGCCTCGCTGCCCCTGGTGCTGATATTCGTTTCCATCATCACCTTTGTCTTCCAGCCGGTTACCAATTCGGTCTCGCGGTACATGGAACACCAGTCCGACATTTACGGCATGGATATCACGGGCGTGTCGGGCGAGGATGCCGCGCGTGCGTTCGACAAACTGTCGGTTTTCAATCTGTCCGACCCGAATCCGCCGGCCATCATCGAATTCTGGTTCTACTCGCACCCGGCGCTGAGCAAGCGTATGGCATTCGTGCAATCCTACGATTCACCGCCCGGTCCGTAAGCACCATGCGCTGGCTTCGATTGACAGCCCTGATCCCGGCTTTCTGCGCGGTCGCCGCCGCGAAACCGCCGGCCGACAGCTCCGTGTGGACCGAGGCGCTCCGGCAGATGCAGCAAGCCCGCCTGGACACGGTCGCGCTCGAGATCGACAGCCGAACCATAGTCCACCACAGCTATACGTTCCATATCGACTCCGGGACCCTGTACCCGGCCCGCCCGGTGCCCACCGAATCCGGACCCGTCCGCTGGGCGTACTATTTCCGAGGGCGGGCACGTTTCCGGTTCGTGCCGCCGGTCTCGATCGAGCGTGACCAGCTTCGGCGATTCTACGATGTCGACTCGCTCGACGAGGCGGTCGGCGAGGCCTTGTTTCTGTGCGACGACTCGATTCGCAGTCTTCTCGAAGACGATGGACTCCCGGTTCAGATGCGCCCGGAGAAGTCGGTCCGCGAGGCGTTTGATGAATTCCTGGAGCCGCTGGTGCAAAACGAAAATCACGCTTTCACCTTCTCTGCGCTTCGCTCGATTGTCCACCCGCGATCCGAGCCGTTCCTGCTGTCCATTGTCCGGATCAAGCGGCGCGGTCTCACGGCATACATGTACGACCCGTACCGTCGGGAACCGGTCAGCCTCTATCGCGACCACGACATCCCCGGCGAGCGGTTTATGGAGCTCGTCTGCAGTTATGTCAGCGATATCGATGAAACCTACGCGACCATAAACGGCGCGTCGACCGACCAGCTGCTGGTACACCACATCGATATCGACGCAACAATCAGCGGCGGGGGAGAATATCGCGGCCGCGCGACTGTCGCCTGCACCGTGCGTGACAGCACGGTGCAATTCGTTCCGATGGCGCTGCATGAGAAACTCAAGGTAGACAGTATCCGCAACGAATACGGCTTGCCCGTGCCCTTCATGCGGTACACCAGCGACTCGCACAAGTCCGAAGCTCTCTTCGTTCTGCTGCCCGACGTCCGGCACGCCGGAGACTCAATCAGCCTGTCGTTATTCTACCACGGCGATATCGCGAAGCGCGAGGTCGGTGAATTCAAAGTCGAAGCGGGCGCATCGTGGTATCCCCGTTACGGTCTCGATCAGCGGCACACGTACAGCCTGAAGTTTCGGACGCCCCGCGATGTTACACTCATCGCCTCGGCCGAGCTGCTCGATTCCGCGACAACCGGCGACACCCTGTACACACGCTGGACGGTCGATCGGCCCGCGCGTAACATCTCCTTCAATGTCGGCTGGTTCACGCGGTACGATTTTACCGATTCGGGATTGCCGCCGGTTGCGCTCTACTACAACGAGTGGCTCCACCAGTACATCCTCAAGGGGTCGGGCCGCAACGTATATAAAGACGTTGGGTCAGATGTTGTCGGGGCCGTGCGGCTCTTCTCGAAGCTGTTCGGTGCGTTTCCCTTCGAGCAACTTGTAATCGGGGAAATCATCTATCCCCACGGCGAGTCGTTTCCCGGATTCATCCATATGGGCGCCAATACGTTCGTCAGCACCGATCACTGGGGCGAAGACCACCTGTTCCGCTCACACGAGGTCGCCCACCAGTGGTGGGGCAGCTCGCTTGATTACCAAACGTATCACGACCAGTGGCTCTCCGAAGGATTCGCCACGTATGCATCGCTATTGTATTTGCAACAGGAGAAAGGCGACGAGCGTTATTATGATAAACTCGGTGAATATGCGGACGAGGTGATTTCGGCCCGGAAATACCTCTTTTTCGATGGTGCTGAGTCGGGTCCGATTATTCTCGGCCGGCGCACCGCATCGACCAGGACCGAAGGCGACTATGATCTGATCATCTATAAAAAAGGCGCGCTCGTGCTGCACATGCTTCGCACCTGCCTGACCGATTGGACCACCCGCGACGACAGCCGGTTTTTCTCGATGTTGGCCGACTTCTACGGCACGTACGCGGGTCGGGCGGTGTCGACCACCGACTTTCGCCGTATGGTCGAAAAACACACGCGGACCGACATGGGTTGGTTCTTCGATCAATGGGTGTATCATAACGAGTTGCCCGAATACCGGTTCGCTTACGATATTGTAGCAGATACGGTGTCCGGCGGGTGGCAGGCGAATTGCAGGGTCACCCGCGACGGCGGCTCGGAGTCGTTTTGCATGCTGATGCCGTTTGAAATTGAGTACGCGGATCGAAGTAAAGACTACGCGGCGAAATGGGTGGACGAGCGGAGTTCTCCGTTTTCGCTCTATGTCAAAAAACCGGTCAGAAAAATCAAGATGAACCCGTTTGCTGCGGTGCTGGCCCGCGTGAAACAGTGACGTGACCCGTAGCGTGCGGTTCTGAGACGGATACGATGAGGTTGATGATGAAACGATTGGTGATAGCGACGGCCGTCGCGGTGACGGTGGGTGCCGGTCTCGGTACTCAGGTTCTTGGAGCGACAGCCGATGAACTGGCGGCGGTGTACCGGGTCATGGAAACTCTTCCGTCCGCACCATCCGAAGTCTACGAGTTGTCGGATTACGCCCTCGAGCGTCAGGATTTCGCTCTGCGAATCGCATCGGGGCGGATGTACTTCTTCGAACCGGTGACGATCGACGGCCAATCCCGATTCTGGGGCGCGCTCTTCGTGGGCGACGCCCTGTTCCAGTTTGCGCCGCCGCTGCCAATCGAACAAAACCAGCTTCAGTTGTTCTTCAAGTCCGACTCACTGAACCGACCGACACGATACGCGCTGCTGTTGTTCAACGACTCCATTGCCGGCTGGATCAGGCAGGCCGGGACGGCGCTGCCGGATAACCCGCCGTGGGACAAAGAGGCCAACGGGAAACTAAAGGAACTTCACGCGCACCTCGTCCGCAACGAAGCCCGGATGTATCTGTTCGAGACGCTTCGCAACCTCGCCTTTCCACAGCGACGTCCGTTTCTGCTGGTCGACGCCGACCTGGACGACGCAACCCACGTATTCTATCGCTTTAATCCCGCCGACCGCGAGGAAGTGGCGCTGCTGAAAGACTACAAGCAGTTTTTCGTCTCGTTTTTCATGGAAGAAGTGTGCAGTTACTCCGTGTACGCCGATCGAACGCACCGTCGCATCAACGGTATTAACCGGGAGCGAATCAGGCCCACCCACTACGTTATCGAGAGCGTCGTCGATCAGGGTGGCGGCATGCGATGCCGGGCGGACATGCGCTACGAAACCCTGCTGAGCGAAACCCAGATGCTGCAGCTGGACCTCAACGAGGAGGCCATTGTCGATTCGATAGTTGACGGCGACGGCCGTTCGCTGCCGTTTTTGCGCTACACGGACTGGGGCAATAAAACCGACTCGTTGTACCTTTTTCTCGACCGGCCGATGAATCAGGAAGAGAGCGGAGCGCTGACCTTCTATTACGGCGGCAAGATCGTTGAGCGGCGCGAAGGTATCATGAACGTGGAAGCCGGCGACAACTGGTACCCGCGTCACGGTCTGATGCAGCGTGCGACGTTTGACATGCGCTTTACGACCCCCTCGGTGTTTGCGTTTATCGCTTCCGGCGAAAAGACCGAGGATCGGACGGCCAACGACCAGCGCATCACCCGCTGGGTGGTTCGCGATCCGGTCCCCGCCGTTTCGTTTACGATCGGGGAATTCGAGAAATACGACTATGCCACCGATGTCGCTCCGATCGAGCTGTATATCAGCGAGACGCTCAAGCGCGATGTCTCGCGTAACCTCCCCGACAACAAAAGACTGGGCGGGCGCCAGATGCGTCAGCGCGTCGCCGAAGATGTCAGCGGGGCGTTGAAGCTGTTCACACATTATTTCGGACCCTACCGACTGCCCAAACTGATTGTTTCCGAGACGCTCGTTCCGTTCGGCGAGAGCCATCCCGGTATCGTCCACCTGAACTGGGACGCGGTACACCTCGCCGACCAGTGGGGGGAACAGCGCCTGCGCCGCTCCAACCTGGTCGCGCGGCAGTGGTGGGGCGACGGCGTGCTGATCGACGGCTACCGCGATCGCTGGCTCAGCGAGAGTTTCGCCGTCTATTCCTCGCTGCTGTACCTGCAGGCTGCCGAAGGAAACGACCGTTTCTTCTGGTGGCTTCGCGAGTACCGCAAAGACATCGAGGCCATGAGCAAGTTCGTGGGAAGTGATCCCGCCCGCTCCGTCCCGATCGCTCTCGGGCGGCGCGTTGCATCGACCGAAACCGACTACAATATGAAGGCAGTCGAGCCGCTGGCCGAAGCCGGTATCGCCAGTGTCTACACGCTGCAGGAACACCGCTCGAATGTCGAGGTCGAGGAGTTTACCACGACTCTGGGCGGAGGTGACGACAACCCCGACAACGATCAGGCGGGAGTGGTGCGGTTCCGCCGCTCGCCGGCCGAAATCCTCGGCGGGCAGGACCTCGCGACCGCCGCCGGCCGGGAAGCGCTCATCGACACGACCATCTCGCTGCAGGAGCTGAGCATTTACCGCAAAGGGGCCTATGTGCTCCACATGCTTCGCAACATGCTGATGGATCTGCAGACACTCGATGACAGCCGGTTCTTTGCCATGCTGAAAGAATGGCACGAGATCTTCTACGGCAAACGCGCCACCACCGATGACTTCAGGCAAATCGCCGAGAAATACTGCAGCATGGATCTGGGCTGGTTCTTCGACCAGTGGGTCTACGGGTCCAGCATCCCCACGTACAAATTCTCGTATACGGTTACGGACGGCGACGACGGTACGTACCAGGCTGTCTGCGACATCACCCAGTCCGGCGTCGGGGAGGGCTTCCAGATGTTCGTGCCGGTGGAGATTGAGTTCAAAGGGGGCGGCAAAGCATACCTCCGGCTGTTGGTAGACCGCCCGCAGCAGACCATCACACTGCCGCCGCTGGCCAAACAGCCGAATCGGATCACCCTGAATCCGTTCGAATCGGTCCTGGCGCGGGTGGAGCAGTAACCGGCCTTTTTGCCCCGCAATCTGACTTGCCCGGCCGTCGCTTTCCCGTATATTGGGCGGGTTGTTATGTGAATTCTGTGACAAAGCAGGAGAGCGCGATGGATTTCCGGACAGAAACCGATTCGATGGGCGAGATACAGGTTCCGGCCGACCGGTACTACGGAGCTCAGACCGCCCGGTCCCTCAAGAACTTCCGCATTGGCGGCGAACGCATGCCCCGCGAATTGATCCGCGCGATGGGCATACTCAAAAAGGCCGCCGCGCTGGTCAATATGGAACTCGGCACCCTGCCCAAAGAGAAGGGTGATCTGATCGTCCGCGCCGCCGACGAAGTTATCGATGGCAAGCTCGACGACCATTTCCCGCTGGTCGTCTGGCAGACCGGATCCGGCACCCAGACCAACATGAACACCAACGAGGTGATATCCAATCGGGCAATCGAAATGGCCGGCGGTGAGATGGGCTCCAAGAAGCCGGTCCATCCCAACGACGATGTCAACAAGGCGCAGTCCTCGAACGACACCTTCCCGACCGCGATGCATATCGCCGCGGTAGAAGAGATTCATCGCAGGCTTATCCCCATGGTGACCCGGCTCCGCGACACCCTTCACAAGAAGTCGGTGGAGTTCAAGGACATCATCAAGATCGGACGTACGCATCTGATGGATGCCACGCCGCTGACACTCGGGCAGGAGTTCTCCGGATACACGCAGCAGTTGACCAACGGACTGGCCCGGATCGACGACTGCCTCAAACGGCTTTATCCGCTGGCGCTGGGCGGCACCGCGGTCGGCACCGGCCTCAACACTCATCCGGAGTTCGCGGAACGATCCGCCAAAACGATCGCGCGTTTGACCGGCAAACCCTTTGTCACGGCGCCGAACAAGTTCGAAGCGCTGGCGTCACACGACGCGATTGTCGAAGCGTCCGGCGTCATGAAGACCATTGCATGTTCGCTGATGAAAATCGCGAACGATATTCGCATGCTGGGCTCGGGTCCCCGCTGTGGAATCGGCGAACTTCTTCTGCCTGCCAACGAGCCGGGCAGCTCCATTATGCCGGGCAAAGTCAACCCCACGCAGTGCGAGGCGATGACGATGGTTGCGGCGCAGGTGATCGGCAACGACGTAGCGGTTAATATGGGCGGCGCCACCGGGCATTTCGAACTGAACGTGTTCAAGCCCGTCATGATCTATAATCTGCTCCAGTCGATTCGCCTGATTGCCGACACGTGCGAGATGTTCGACGAAAACTGTGCGGTCGGTATCGAAGCGAACAAGACCAACATCCACAAGAACCTGCACGGCTCGCTCATGCTGGTCACGGCGCTCAACCCGCATATCGGGTACGACAACGCGGCCAAGGTCGCCAAGAAAGCGTATTCCGATGGCTCCACACTTAAAGAAGCGGCCGTCGCGCTGGGTCTGCTGACGGCGGACGAGTTCGACCAGAAAGTCCGGCCGGAGAACATGATTGGACCGAAAAAGTAGCGCGACGCTACCGACGCCGACAGTCATGTCATCGCAAACCCCGCCCGTTCCGGCGGGGTTTTTTCACTCGCCTTACCGGTGTACAAAGCATGTCGGTTTTCGGAAATGGACCTCGGCTCGGACGCAAAAGCACGGGCGGGATGACCGTCGACAACCTCCGGATGAACGTCGGCGACTCTACCATTCTCCGGAAGCTAACCGACATGACAATGGCGCGGTCCGCCTGCACGTACGCCGCCCACCGACTACTTGCACCTATACACCTTAGTTAATACATTTCTCTCATGCGCCTCCCCATCCAAATCGCCGTCTATGTCGTCCGACCGCACGGCGATACCTGCCAATACCTCATGCTCCACCGCGTCCTGAAGCGCCTTTCTTTCTGGCAAGGCGTGACGGGCGGCGTTGAATCGGGGGAGACGATCGAACAGACTGCTGCCCGTGAACTTGCCGAAGAGACCGGATTGCCTGCCGACACGCTCCGACCCATCGGCTACACCTACACGTTTCCGGTCGACGAATTCTTCAAAGACATGTACGACCAACCGGTCGAGACCATCACCCAGCATGTCTTCGTAGCGACCGCACCGTCCGACTTCGAGCCTGCACTCGATCCGAAAGAACATGACGACTACCGATGGTGCCTGTTCGGTGAAGCGCTCGCCTTGCTGTACTGGTGGGATGACAAGGAGTCGATCAAGCGGGTGGAGGCATTTCTGCGCGGGGAGTGAGATGGTGTCCGGGGTCCGCCCCCACGGTTCGTCCACCCTTGGCGGACTCCGCGTTCTGCAGGCCCGCCCCCGGTGACGACATCCTGCGATACGTCTTTATTCTCGCCCGACGCCCCTTTGCCGTTGTATCGTGAAGTTCAAAGACATCAACCTCCCGGAGTTTGAACAATGGCCGATCTGAAAATGCACACGCCCTCGCGCAAGCGCATCGCGCTCGTGGCGCACGATCACAAAAAGCGCGACCTGCTCGACTGGGTTCATACCAACAAGCCCCTCCTCAAGGGCCACACCCTGTTCGCCACGGGGACGACCGGCGCCCTCCTCAAACACGAAACCGGGCTCGACATCACGACCTTCAACTCCGGCCCGCTCGGCGGCGATCAGCAGCTCGGCGCGAAGATCGTTGAAGGGGAAATCGACACCCTGATCTTCTTCTGGGACCCGCTCGAAGCACTCCCGCATGATCCCGACGTGCGCGCGCTCCTGCGCGTTGCCGTCATCTGGAATATCCCGCTGGCATGCAACCGCATCACGGCCGATTTTTTGATCGCATCGCCGATTATGACCGAAAAGTATGAACGAACGATCCCGGACTACGAGGATTATCGAAAATCGCGAGCTGAGCGGAAGTTCTGAAAGGGAACCGAAAATCGGCCCATTAATGAGAAAGCGGGCGGGGCATCCTGCCCCGCCCGGCAATCCGACTATGCGACGCGGACCCATCCCTCAGGCCTCACGAACGCACACTCCTTAAACGTCAAAACCCGGCTGCGGGTTTCCCTCTTTCAGGCCGACTATCCCTCTTTTACCGGGAGAACATGGATTGCCTTGACGACGAGCATCACCTTGTCTCCCTTCTTGAGCTTGAGGTCGTTGACCGACTCGACCGTCAGTACCGAGGCCATGTCATGCGGCGCGTCGACCCGGAACTTGGCCAGCGCCATAATGTCACCTTTTTTTACCGACGTGACGGTCGCTTCAATCTTGTTTCGTGCACCGTGTTTCATAAGTTGCCTCCGTGCGATGATAATGGTACCAGCTCCAAATAACACCGTTCGGAAGGATTCGCCAGTGAAATCACCCGCCCTCACCGTCGGCGCGGTTATCTTATACCCCGATGGCGATATCGTGCTGATCAAGCGCGGTCATGCCCCGTTTGCCGGGTCTTGGGCCCTGCCCGGCGGATTCGTCGAAATAGGCGAGACCGTCGAACAAGCCATCGTCCGGGAAGCCCGCGAAGAAACGGGACTGGATATCCGCCTCGAGCGTCTGATCGGCGTGTACTCCGACCCCGCGCGTGATCCTCGCGGCCATACGGTTTCGGTTGTCTTTCTCGCGGCGCCGGTCGGCGGGTCGCTTCGCGCCGACTCCGATGCCGCCGATACCCTGAAAACATCGGACTGGCGATCGCTTTCGCTGGCGTTCGATCATGCAACAATCCTGACCGACACGTTCGATCGATAGCATCGCCTGCTTGAGTCCGATGGCCCCCGCACGTATATTCGCCCTATGCAAACGGCACTCCACATCCTGTCTCTCGTCGGCGAACTGAGCCGCGAAATTGTCGGCGGAAAGATCGTCGCAACGGAGTTCTTCAAAAAAGAACGCGCGGCTTTCTTCGTCGTGAAAAAGGATAAAACCGTTCAGACACTCGCGTTCGTATTTCATCCGGCAGGGTCCGGAGTCGTGTTGGCGCCGGCGCGGAAAGTCCGCCCGGATACCAAAGAGAAACCGTGGCCGATATTCGGACTCGACGGTTCGCTGGTCTCCGGCGTTGAGTTCCCAGCGCTCGACCGCATCTTCTACCTGTCACTCCTGCGTCCCGACAAATCCACGGTCCGGCTCGCCTTTGAAGCTATCGGACCCAACGGCAACGTCTGGCTGCTCGACGAATCACACGGCCTTCGGGGAACCCTGCGCAACCGCGAATACAGTGACGGCTCCCGCTATGAGCCGTCACCCCTTCCGGCGCATCGGCTCAATCCGCTCCAGATGACCGATGATAATCTCGCAACCCTTCTCCGCACCGTCACCGGAGCCGGTCTTCTTGCCATCGTGGATAAGCACATTCTGGGGTTTAATCGGACGATGGCTCTCGAGGCCGTTCGCCGGGCCGACCTGGACTTTGCCGAGCCGGCCGACCTGCGCGCGGAAGATATCAGCGCCCTGCGTGCGATCCTCGCCGAGATGGCCGGTCGTTTTGTCGCGGCGGATACCGGCTATCTGTACCAGATTCGCGGTGGACTGGAGGCCTATCCTTTCAAGCTGAAATCGCGCGAGGAACAACCCGAGAAGTTCAAGACTCTCTCACTCGCGGTGCTCGAAGTAATCCAGCGTCGACAGGTGAGCAGGGAGGAGGAAACCGAACAGCAGTCGGTCCTGCAGGCGGTCGGACGTGCGGTCAAGCGGCTCGAGAAACGCCTGACGAATATTGAAACCGATATTGCACAGGCCGCCGATTATGAAACGTTCAAAAAACTCGGCGAACTGCTCACCATCAACCGTCACCTGCTGCAAAAAGGCATGACGTCCATCACGGTGAACGACGTGTACGACGACCACACCGAGTCGATCACGATCAGTCTCGACCCGGCCCTTCCCCCTCAGGAGAACGTGGAATCGTATTTCCGCAAGTATCGCAAGGGCAGGGAAGGCCTCGATTTGCTGGTGAGGAGACGAGAGATTACTCGATCTGAACTCGACGAGTTGAACCGGATGCTGGCGGAACTGGAAGGCTCGTACGAGGCGGCCGCCCCTAAATACCGCGCGGAGATAGCGTCGCTGATGCCGAAGGAGGCCGCCAAAAGAGAGAGTGTGGCCCGCCTGCCGTATCGCGAGCACACCCTGTCCACCGGGCTGACGATATATATCGGTCGTGACGGCGCCGACAACGACCGCACGACGTTCGAATTCGCCCGCCCCTACGAATACTGGTTCCACACGCAGCAATGCCCGGGGTCACACGTCGTCATGAAGTTTCCCAACAAGTCCTTCGAACCGTCGAAACGCGAGATCGAGGAAACGGCGGCTATCGCCGCGTGGCACTCCAAAGCCCGCAATGACTCCCTCGTGCCGGTGATTTACACGCAGCGCAAGTATGTCCGCAAACCCCGCAAAGCTAAGCCGGGACTGGTTACCGTCGAACGGGAAACCTCGGTGATGGTCGAGCCACGCCCCGCCGAGTAAATCGCGCCGCCTTCGCTCCGCCCCAATTTCGTGATATTTTTCACATAATGCGCGGCGTTATCGGCCATCGGCAACGCATCGAGACCATGCGAGGATTTCTTATATTGTTGCGTATAAATTAGTTATAGAATCACAGTGGTCGATTTGCAGCCCCGAGAATAGATAAATCGGACGATTTTCGTTGACAGGTTGACGATATCTGGTTTAGTTAGTCCTAACTTACAAGGACTGCTATGTCGACTATCGACCGAAAAGCGCAACTTGTCGCGGAAGCGACCCGACTGTTCAGCCGGCGGGGATTCGACGAAGTGACGGTTAAAGAACTTGCCCGCGTCTGTGGCATCACCGAACCGGCGGTGTATCGGCATTTTGTATCCAAAGACGCCATCTACGACGCGGTGCTGGATTCGCTCGAGGAGCGGATGGATTGCGGTCCGCTGTTCGCGCGACTGGAATCGGAGAATGACGTCGAAGTGCTCTTGCACGCGGTCGCGACGCACGTCATCACGTTCTTCACCCGCCACGATGATATGCACCGCCTGTTGCTGTTTTCGGCCCTGAAGGAGCACACCAAGGCGCGGAAGGTCTACGACGTCATCCGCGGCACATACGTGCGATTCCTCGCGGCGCAACTCGACCGTCTGTATCGGGCAGGGGCGATCGTGGAAAAGAACAACGAAATCACGGCCCGCTGTTATATCGGGATGGTGTTCGACTGCGCACTGGGCCGGACGCTCTGGCGGGGGATGCAAGGCAAGTTGTTCGGGCCCGAAGAGGTGGTCGCAAACAACGTCCCGATTTACGCACGCGGCCTCCGCAAGTAGACTCCTCTGCAGTACCGCAAGGGAGCTGGAGCACACCCCCTGAGAGGATCGCATGGTCGGGTTTGACCGTGCTGGCCGGGTACGAGCGTATCAACCGGTACAGCTACCCTCGCGCGGCCCGTTCGAAGCGCGCCGACGCGAAATACTCGGTCGCGACCTGTGCAATTCGCCGGCTCCGTTCACGTTTTTTTACGAGCGGGAGGCACTCCGGTATCAGCCGATCACGACTGCGCTGACCGACGAACACGAAACAGGCAGGACTTCACGTTTGAAGAGATGAACGGGTACTCCGATTCCGACTACACCCTCATGCGGCTGACATTCGGCGGCGAATTCACCCTCGCCCCGAATGTGGTCTGGACCGCCGACCTCGACTACGCGGACCTCACCGACAACCAGCCCTGGGTCTACGCCGAAGGGACCGGTTCGATGATCATCGTTTGGTCAGGTGTACGGTTCAACTTCTAAGCACGACTCTGTTTAGCCGACAGAAAAGCCGCCTGGTTTGCCGGGCGGCTTCTTCTGTCGCATTTGTTGGCGATCTCTCACGGCCTATGCAGGGCTGCGCTGTTGTCTCACGGGTATACGACCGGTCGTTCAGCCCGATCACCCTGCGTCCGGCGTGAGCGGCGGTGGTACGAAATCCTGGCGGATTTCCGGATGACGAATCTCTCCGCCGAGGTTGGCCGTGTATGCCATCCACCCGGCCGCGGCGATTGAGGCCAGCAGAATGATCACCGCGGCGGTGATACGAAGACGGTTCATGAACCGAAACACCCAGAGCCCCGCACCAGCAAGCACGCCGACTGCAATCATAACCACCAGCGCCTTTTCTCCCGCCTCCTCGTGCGCATGGATGTACTTCTCGTCGATCCCCGGCAGGCGTTCGATAAGGTCCTCGGCCCCATCTCCGCTGACGAAGGCGGGGACGGTCGTGACCGCGGCGACGATAAACACCACAAAAGCCGACCGGATCAGCGTGTCCTTTCGTGCCAGCAGGCCCACCAGCAGAAAACCGCAGCCGAACAAAGTCGCGATGACCGGTACATGATTAAAGATCAAATGAAGATGCGCCGCGTTCATGATTCGACTCCTTGAAAGACGGGTGCGTGCTGAGCACAGTTAGTCTGGTTGGCCGCTCGATGTCAAGGATCAATCCCAGCCCTTCCGCGCGCTCGCCCGGGGGACGATGTATTACACAAAAACCCGCGACCGCCCGTTAAGGGCCGCCGCGGGTCATGTGTGATTCATCTCCCGTCGCTGACAGGTAATATCGTTACTGAGCGGTCACCGGGGGGACCGGCTGCGGTACCATGTTGTCGATAGCCGGCAGCGACTTCATATATGCGAAAATCGCCTTCAGGTCCTCTTCCGGCATGTTCGACAAATTCTGCCACGGCATCGGCGGCAGAATCGGCCGACCGGCGCCGAGATGCTTCCCGGTTCTCATGGCCTTGATGAATGACTCCTCCGTCCAGGCGCCTGAACCGGTCACCTGATGAGGCGTCAGGTTGGCCGCATAGGAGATCCCCCACGGCCCGGCCCACGCCGTTATATTGAGATTGGTCCGCACCATCCAGCCGTGCGGATCAAACGGCTCCGGCGTAAGCGGCGGCATCGTTTCGCTGGCCGGATGCCCCGACAACAGACGTGTCGGATCCGGCTGCGGGACGCCGTCAACCATCACCTTCGGCGAATGGCAGTCATGGCAGCCGCCCACGGTCACCAGGTACTCGCCGCGTTTCACCGGATCGGACTGCGCGGTCTTGGCCTCGCCTGTCGTGCTGCACGCAGCCACGAACGCAAGCACCGCCAGCGCTCCGGCGCACAACAGCACCGCAAAAAATCGACCTTCATGAATCCGACACAACAAACCGTGTTGCATGAATGGACTCCGCGTAAGAACTATGGGTTTTTGGATTGTGCGTCGGCTCCGGCCGCCGCCGTCCGACGCGTGCTCTACACAAAACAATCAACTCAACCGGGTACGCAATCTCCGGGGGAAGAGTTGCATTCCCGGCCCAAAAAATAGACGCAAATTATCCATAAAAAATACACGCGACGCCAGTCTAAAAATGAGGATTTTATATACCCTGTTTTACGATATTTGGCCGCCGGCCCCACCCATAAAAAAACGGCCGCGGTTGCTGCCGCGGCCGTGGCAATATCTGACAATTCGCCCGTCACCCCCGGGGAATCTTCTCTCCCGTCATCGATTCAATCTCGTCCAGAAGCCGACTCTCCAGCTCCGCTTCCTTGAATCGGGCTACCACCTCGCCCTTTTTGATAATCATCCCCTGACCCGCGCCCCCGGCAATCCCGACATCGGCCGCCTTCGCCTCCCCGGGACCGTTCACCGCGCAGCCCATAACTGCCACTTTCAGCGGTTTTTTGATATGACGCGTCTTGGCCGAGATGGACTCGGCCAGCGGGATCATGTCGATCTGGCACCTTCCGCACGTCGGGCAGGCAATCACCTCGACCCCGTCCGGACCAAGACCGCACGAAGTCAGAATCTGTTTGGCGACTCGCGGTTCGTGAATCGGGTCCGCCGCCAGCGACACACGAATCGTATCCCCGATACCGGTCATCAGGATCGCCCCGATCCCCACCGAAGACTTGATCGTACCCGTCTCGAGAATTCCCGACTCGGTTATCCCGATATGCAGGGGATAGTCGCACTCCCGGGCCAGCATGTGGTACGCCCAGAACGCCGTATGCGTATTGGTGGATTTCACCGAAATAACGATATTCTCGAAATTCATATCTTCGAGAATATGCACCTCGCGGAGCGCCGCCTCGACAAACCCGCGCGGATCGTCGTGACCGTGCCTGGCGAGCACATCCTCCGGCAGCGACCCCGAGTTGACGCCGATACGGATGGGAATCTCCCGCTCCTGGGCGGCTTTGGTGACTTCGCGTACCTTCCACTCCGCGCCGATATTCCCGGGATTGATCCGTATCTTGTCGAACCCGGACTCGATCGCCTTCAGCGCGAGCTTGTATTGGAAATGAATGTCCGCGACCAGCGGCCCCGTTATCCGCTCGCGGATCGCGGGCAGGCAGTCGGCAGCCTGGTGGTTGAGCACGGACAGCCGCACGATATCACAGCCCGCCTCAAACAGGTCGGTGACCTGCTTGACCGTGGCGTCCACGTTGCGCGTGTCCGTCGTGGTCATCGACTGGATCGCGATCGGAAAACCGCCGCCGATAATAACGTCGCCGATCTTGACCGCGCGGCTCTTGCGCCGTTGTATGGGATACGTCAGTTCCATGCAGTTTCCTTGACCGGGGTCAAACGAGCACGTAATTTATACCTGTAACGCAGAAAATCAATGGAAAGTTGGCCCCACATTATCTGGTTTAAACGAATTCTGCCCTTTGTCCTGATCGCTGCCGGGTGGTTTGGATGGCGCTTCTACGACCAACAACGCGAACGCGCGACTGCCCGGGCCGAACTCGACAACGCGCTGGTAACCGCCCAGCTATGGGTCGCCGCGACCAGGTACCGCCACGATCCCGCCCGGTACGAAACCTACCGCGACTCCCTGCTGTCCGCCCACGACCTGACCGATGACCAACTGACGCGCTTTCTTCGCCGGTACGAGAACTCCGACGATGACCCGTCGGCGTTTACCAAGCGGGTCAACACCTGTGTCGACTCGCTAATCGCACTGGAGCGGGGAGGGGTAGCCGCACACCCGGATACGTCCGGCTACGAGTAGACATCCCGCCGTCATGACCGAAGCCATGCCTGACGGCCGGTTGGGTTCCGCCACCACGCATTCCGCCTCTGCCGCGATCTAATCGGTGAACGGAAAAGCGTCGGGGTAATGTTCGAGTCGTCCCTCGAAGAACGTCACCACATCAAAGCGGCAGTCGCAGGTATCGATTCCTTCTTCGACCATGTAGGCTTGCGCCGCGGAAGACAGGTTTTTCATTTTGGTCGCGTCGATCCGGGCCGCCGGGTGACCGAATTCCTGCGACATCGACGCTTTCACCTCGACAAACACCAGCAGTTCGGCGCGGCGGACAATCAGGTCAATCTCCTTGTGGCCGCTTCGCCAGTTGCGCGCCACAATCGCAAACCCCTGCCGCTGATAAAACGCCGCCGCCTGATCTTCGTATCGACGACCCACGCGCTGCTGCCGGGAAGGTGGTTTTTTCTTATCCTTTGAAGAGCTCATACTGATCGAGCATTTCGGCGACCGGGCGAAACGAGCGCCGGTGTATATCGCAGGGACCAAATTCCCGCAGTTCCCGAAGATGCTCGGCCGTGGGGTACCCTTTGTGGGCGGCAAAAGAAAAGTGGGGGTAGATGTCCTGGTAGCGCGACATGATGCGGTCGCGGGTGACTTTCGCCACAATCGAGGCCGCGGCGATCGCGCGACACCGGCTGTCGCCCTTGACGATAGCGTACTGCGGCTGGCTGAGATTCGGCACCGCAAATGTGCCGTCCACCAGCACGACGTCGGGTGTCTGCGCCAGGTCCAGTACCGCTTTGCGCATCGCCATCAGGCTGGCCCGAAGGATATTCATCGTATCGATCGCGGCATGATCCATAATGCCGACCGCCGAGACGATGGAATCGTCGGCGAGTTCTTCGAACAGACGGTCGCGCTGGTCCGCGGTCAACTGCTTGGAGTCCTGCAATCCCTCGATTGCGCAGTCTGTCGGCAGGATGACCGCAGCCGCCACCACCGGCCCGGCCAGGGGGCCGCGCCCGGCTTCATCCACTCCGCAGAGATTCTTGTACCCGCGCTCACGAAGCATGAACTCTATGTCGATCTCAGCATCGAACGCGGCCAGTCGCGATCTTGACGTGGTAGGGTGAGCCATTTGGTTCTACATACCTCACGCAGGGTTCGATTTCAACAAATTTCACGTATTCACAGTATCGACTTGTTACGCGAGATTTCTTACTTTGCGGAGCCGGTCCGTCCGCCGGAAATGGCAGGGAAATGAAAAAACAGTCTGAAACGCCGCAGTTTGAGTTCACGATCATTGCCGGCACACTGAAGGGCCGACGCATCACCGCGCCGGATTTGGGGATTACGCGCCCGCCGCTGAGTCGTCTGAGAAAGTCTATCTTCGACTTTCTCAAGCCATATCTCGAGGACGCTCGCTACCTCGATTTGTTCAGCGGAACCGGATCGTACTTGTTTGAGTCCGTTTCCCGGGGGGTAGCCACTGCGGTCGGTGTGGAGCTGCATCCCGCACTGGCAGCCGCCATCAATGCGCAGGCCGGGCAGTTCAATATCGCCGACCGGTTACGATGCCTCGAGGCCGACGTGCGCTGGGCGGTGCCATCGCTGGCCGACACGGGGGAGCAGTTTGATATCATTATGGTGGCGCCGCCCCAATACCAGGGCTGGATTGACCGCACCCTGGAAATCATCCGGCGCACCACCATCGCGACCCCCGATACGCTCATACTGTGTCAGCACGATACGTCCGAGGTGAAACATCTTCGGCTGGAAGGGTTCGAAATCCTGCAGCGCCGCAAGTACGGCAACACGACATTCACGGCGATGCGGATGGAAAAGAGGGGCTGAGCTATTGTCACCGCCGGGCGGCGCGGTGTGTCCGGCGGTTGCCAGGTTTCTCTCGCATTCTCAGCAGAAACCGGCGGAATGGAGCGTAGCGGCACTCGTTCCGGCACACCGCGAGGTCTTCGATATGCGTGCAGTGCCCCGCGCAGTCGGCAGTGCCTGTCAGTATATTCTGCGGTATCGGTTCTTCAATACACGTGCGAAATGCCATCACATCCACCAGGAATGTCGTGCCGCAACCGGCGCACTCGTGGTTGAAATAATAGTAATTGAGAGTGGCGTCTTCCGGGTCGATCGACATGCCGATCGGCTCCACCTCGGAGTTGGTGAGGAAGTCGCCGAGCGTAATCCATCGCCCGCAGCACGGGCATTGCTTGAGCCGTGTTTCATCACTCGGCATGGGCCTGGCGTTGTCCATAATCATTGTATCGACCAATTCAACGCACTCCGCAGGCCGAGGTACTCACTTTCCTGCGTCTGCTCCGGAATTCACCCCGCGAGTTCAAACGAGAGCGCCCTGTCTCCGACCCTCGCGTCATTGTCGAAAATCTCCAGAAACAGCCGGCGGATCGGAGCGAAGCTGCATTCGGGCCCGCACGGGGTCAAATCGACCACATCGGTGCAGTGCCCCGGACAAGAACCCGGCCTCCCCGACCTCGGGACCTGCGGCCGTGCAATGATCGCCGGACTTATCTCCCGCGTGGGAATGACAAACGCCGTCTGGCACGTCGGCATCGCGTGAAAGAAATGGAGGTAACCATGTTCGTGATTCTCGGGATCGACATTGAGCCCCAGCGGGCGGATTGCAGGATCGTTGATGATCGATGACCACGAAAACCACTCCTTGCATCGGGGGCACTTCTTCAGGCGATGCAGCTTCATAGATGACCCCTCACACATGATGAATTGAACGTCCACCGTGTTATTCGGAGTGTGATCTCGTGCGCCTGACTGCGCGAACCTAGACACGCCGCAAAAAGAACAAAAAAACACCCCGAGATTGCTCGGGGTGTTTCAAGCCTGAATAGGACAAGCGGACTCTTTATTCTTTGTCCTGCCCTTCCTCGGAATGCGATGCCGAGGCGGTACCGCCGCCGGCCAGTTTCTGGGCGTCGGTAAGCTGTTCTTTGATACGAGCCGACTTGCCGGTCAGGTCGCGAAGGTACGACAGCTTCTTGCGACGAACCTGTCCTTTGCGGACCAGCTCGACCTTGTCGATATTGGGCGAAAGCAGCGGGAACACGCGTTCTACCCCAACGCCCGACGAGATCTTGCGCACGGTGAACGTTGCGCCCGTGCCGCCGCCGCGACGACCGATTACCGTTCCCTGAAAGACCTGGATACGCTCTTTGTCGCCTTCCTTGATCTTCACATGGACCTTGACCGTGTCGCCCGAGCTGAAATCGGGAAGATCATCCCGCATATAGCTCTGTTCGATCTGGGCAATCTGTTTCATCGAATCATCCTTTCCGTATATCACTCATTTCTTTTTTTCCATAACACTGCGGGCATATCGCCACTCGTCTTCCGATAAATCGGCGCGCTCGAGCAGCTCCGGGCGACGCTCGGCGCATCGGGCGATTGCGGCGCGACGACGGTACTGCCGTATTCTGGCATGGTCGCCGGAGAGCAACTCGTCCGGCACCGTCAGACCCTCATATTCGGCGGGCCGGGTGTAGCACGGCGATCCAAGCAGCTGATTCATGTACGAATCCTCCAGCGCGGATTCGAAATTGCCGAGCACTCCCGGAATCAGCCGGCCGATCGCATCTACCATCACCGCGGCCGCTGGCTCGCCGCCGGTCAGCACGTAATCACCGATGGACACTTCCTCGATGTCGTACAACTGCAACACGCGGTCGTCGACCCCGAGGTAATGCCCGCAGATGATTGTCACGCGCTCGGCAAGGCTGTACCGCACCGCATCGTCCTGCACCAACGGTTTGCCCGCCGCCGACGTCAGCACGAGATGCTCGCGCCGATCCGCGGCGGCCGCCCCGCGATGAGACCACCCCATCGCCGTCAGGCAGCGGTCAAGCGGTTCGACTTTCATCACCATACCGCCGCCTCCGCCGAACGGGGTGTCATCGACCGTGCGATGCTTGTCGACGGCATAATCCCGCAGGTTGATAATCTTTATGTCAAAGAGCCCGTTTTCAACCCCCTTGCCGACCAGCGATTGCTTCAGCGACAGGCTGAAGTAATCCGGAAAAAGGGTGACTATCTCAAACGTCATCTTGTCACTCGCCCTCAGGCGTCGTCAAACAACCCGGCCGCGTCGATCACGATCTTCTTGTGCGCGATATCGATCGACTTCACGTAGTGCCGAACCGCCGGGAACAGCACGTCGCTCCCGTCTTCCCGCCGTATCACGTACGCGTCGTTGGCCGGGTATTGCCGCACGTCGACAATCTCGCCCAGCCGCCGCTCCGTTCCGACTTCGTACGCCACGCACCCGACCAGGTCGAAAATGTAGTAGCTTCCCGACGGAAGCTCCACCACCCTCTCACGCGGCACCGCCACGTGACGGTTCGTGAGACGGGCCGCATCTTCGAGCGTCATGATATCGACAAACCCGATCACCGGCTTCCCGCCGATCAGTCGCGACGAACGAATCTCGTATCGCTCCCAGCGGCCGCGATTCTCGACGAAAATCTCGGTGAGATCGAGAAAGCGGTCCGGAAAGTCGGTCAACGGCGTGATATACAACTCGCCGTGCACGCCGCGCGTGCGACCCAGCCGTCCCACCGTGATGTACTGCTGCGCCTCGTTCACGAGCTGCTCCCTGTGACTGACCTCGACACGGCCTCAGGCGGTCACCCGCCCGGTGACGGTCATGTCGGAACCCGTTACGCTTCCGCGGGCGTCTCGCCGCCGGCCTCGGCCGTCTCCGTCGCAACCGCAGCTTTTTTCATGCGGCGTGTCTTTTTCGGACGCTCTTTGATCTGCGTCTTGATCGTCACCGTCGAAACGTCCTCGCCCTTCTTGGCGCGAAGATACTTCTCCGTAAACCCGACCTGCGTCATCAGCGAACTGACCGTATCCGAGGGCACCGCGCCTTCGTCGAGCCAGCGCGACATGAGCGCCTCGTCGATTTTCACCTCCGCGGGCCTGGTCACCGGGTTGTAGGTGCCGATCGTCTCGAGAAACCTGCCGTTCCGGGCGCGGCGCGAATCAGCCGCCACTATCCGGTAGTACGGCTGTTTCTTCTTGCCCATCCGGCGAAGTCTGATGTGTACTGCCAACCGTTTTCTCCTTCTGGTTCGTTGACTTATAGCGGGGGCATACCGCCCGGAAGCGATAACCCCTTCAGTTTCTTCTTATTCTTGCCCAATTGCGCGAACATCTTCTGCATGGCGCTGAACTGCTTCAACAACTGATTCACCGCCTGCACCGTGTTGCCCGATCCCATCGCGATCCGCCGCTTGCGCGAACCATCGATTATGCCCGGCTTGCGGCGCTCCTCCACCGTCATCGACTTCACGATCGCCGCCATCCGCTCCATGTCGCGCTCATCGACCTGAATCCCCTTGAGCTGTCTGCCCAGACCGGGAATCATGCCGAGTATATTCTCGAGCGGTCCCATCTTTTTCAACTGCGTCATCTGGTCGAGAAAATCCTCGAAATCGAACTGCGCCTTGAGCAGTTTCTCCTGCATCTTCGCAGCCTGCTCGATGTCGATCGCCTCCTGCGCCTTCTCGACAAGGGAGACGATATCGCCCATGCCGAGAATTCGCGAGGCCATCCGGTCCGGATGGAACGGCTCCAGATCCGACGGTTTCTCGCCCGTCGAGGCCAGCTTGATCGGACAGCCCGTTACCTTGCGAATCGACAGGGCCGCACCGCCGCGCGCATCGCCGTCGAGTTTCGACAACACCACGCCGGTCAGGTTGATCTGCTCGTGAAACTGCTGCGCGACATTCACCGCGTCCTGGCCGGTCATGGCGTCGGCCACCAACAGCGTCTCATCGACCGTGACCTGCTCCTGAATCTCCTGCAACTCCGCCATCAACTCGGTATCGATATGCAGGCGACCGGCGGTGTCCAGAATGACCAGGTCGACAAAATTCTTTTTCGCGTACGCCACCGCCTCGCGACAGATCTCCGGCGGCTTTTTGCCCGTCAGGTGGAAATGCTCCACCGCGAGCTGATCCGCAACCATCTTCAACTGCTGCACCGCCGCCGGGCGGTAAATATCGGCGGCTACCAGAAGCGGCTTTTTGTTCTTCCGCTTCGCCATAAGCGCGATCTTGCCGCACAACGTCGTCTTGCCCGAACCCTGCAGGCCGCACACCATGTAGACCGTGGGATGTTTGTCGATCGGGTGAAGGTCCACCGCTTCTTCACCGAGCAGCTTCACCAGCTCGTCGTGAACGATCTTCACCATCTGCTGGCCCGGCTCGATCGACTCGAGCACCTTCGTGCCCAGCGCCTGCTCCTGCACGGCGGCCACGAACTCGCGCGCCACTTTGTAATTGACGTCCGCCTCGAGCAGCGCCTGGCGAACCTCGCGCATGCTGTCCTTGACGTTTTTCTCCGTCAGCTTACCGCGGCCGCGAAGCTGCTTGAAAATGCCGTCGAGCTTGTCTGTCAGCGAACCAAACATAATCCGTTCATACAAAATGCTGCCGGGCAGACGTATCCCGGCAGGCCGTCTTTACGAAGGCGATTTTTCCGGTAAGCGTACCAACGGTTTACCAGAGCCAACTAATATATGGATTGTGACAAAATAGGCAAGGGGTTTATGGGGCTAAAAGGCGCTCTTCGGCCCTCGTAAGTGCCTGAAACAATTATCGTTACAGCTTCGATGAGATTAATCTGGGGCGGATGCGTGTCCGGCCCCTCACCACCGGACCTACACTCACAACAAATGCCTCTCCAGCCACTCCTTCCGCAACTCGTCGATTCGCTTGTACGAGCCGTCCTTCAGCGCCACATGCCCGCCCCCCTCAATCCGCTCATACCGATACGGCACGTCGTATCTGTCAAGCTGCTCGATCAGCGACTCGGTCTGTGACATCGGGACTATCTTGTCCTCCGTACCGTGCATCAGCAACAATGGCGTAGTTTTTGGCAGTTTGTCGGCGAAATGGATAGCGGAGATACTGCGAATCGCGTGCGCCTTCTCGGCCTCGCTCAAATCCGCCAGCAGACGGTCGGTATACGTACGAAATGATTCCGAATACTGCCGGATCGCCTCGATATCCGAGACCCCGGCGTGCACGATCGCACAGCGAAACCGATCGTCGCGGGCCAGCGCCCGGTAGGTGGTCATCCCGCCGCGACTGGCCCCTTCGATTGCTGTGCGGCTCATGTCACACTGCGGCAACTGCTCGGCGACCAGAAGCATGTTCAGCGCGTCGTCGACATCCCTGCCGCCCCAGTCCTCCTCGCCCTCGCCGCCTTTGTTGCCGCGATACTGCGACCCCACCACGGCGATCCCCCAGTCGGCGGTACTGCCGAGAATCAGCCACGACGTCAGATCGTCGAGCGCCCCGCGGTCGCCATGCCCGCCCCGACTCCAGAGCAAAACCGGAAACGGACCATCGCTTTTGGGCAACGCAATCACGCCTTTGACTTTGAGACCGTCGGAGATATAGGTGATCTTCTCAACCGTCACACGCTCAAGGATCGAGCCATCGTACATGCGTTTGAAGGTCTGTTCGAATATTTTCGAGAGCACAAGCGGCTCGCGGTCAATGAGAGTGCCGGTTGAATCTGTCATGGGGGGAAGGTAGGGGAGAGGCAATCGAGGTGCAAGTGCAGGTATCTTCGGGCGACGTTCTGTCGGATGCTGGCAAGAGCGCGATCGGCGCTCGAGCGACATCCGACAGTGATCGTCACGGCGTCGCGCTCACCACCAGGTCAATCTCCGTGTTCACGTCAAGCTCCGCCCCCTCAGGCTCCGACTGCTCCAGCACCGTCTCCGGCAGATAGTTCTCGTCAGTGCGATAACTGACCACCCCCACCTTCAACAGCTTTTCCTCGAGCTTCAGCTTCGCCTGCGACAGCGGCATCCCGGTAATGTCCGGCATGTACGTGAAGTTTGATGCACGGCCGCGATTGACCATCAGGTTCACCGGCGCACCGAGTGGAATCTCCGTTCCGACCGCCGGATACGAAAACACCACCACGCGCTCAGGGATCGTGTCGGAAAACGCCCAGGCGATGTCACCGAGCGCCAGCCCGGTCGCCTCCAGATCCAGCATCGCCTGGCGGACCGATTTGCCCGCCAGATTCGGAATGATCACCATCTTCTTTCCGAGCGATACGACAAACTTGATCGCGCGGTCAGCCTTGACTTTGGTTCCCGCCGCCGGGTACTGGTCGAGAATCACCCCGGCTTCCTTGCCCGGCGAGTACGTCTCGCTTGCGATCTCGTAGCGCAAATCGACCTGCGCCAACTCGGCGCCGGCCTGCTCCACGGTCAGGTCGCGGTAGTCGGGCAGCGGAAACTCGTCGCCATGACGGGTCATGATCGGCATGACGATCTTGTCGAATATCAGCACGATCGCCAGAAAACTGACAATCGGAACGACAACCCGAAGGACGACCTTGCGTTTGGTCGTGCCGTACGGAAGCCACCGGGTGAGAAAACCGATCCGGCTGCTCGCCGAACCCTGCTGAAGTCTGCTGGCGCGCGGTCTGTCCATATATCCGTTATACAATATCCGTTCAAAGAGAAATCGTTTCAATGCTGGGCATTGACGCGGCCCGATGCAACTTAAAACAAATCACGGGTTCAAGGTCCGCCTGAGACGCGCGCAAAAAGCGCCGTCGAGATCTTCGATATACGGGTAGGTCTTGACGAATCCACGGTCGTTGACGATCGTCTCATCGAAAAACTGAGCGGCCGAATCGATCTCGAACTCCTTGTTCCGAAGCAGGAACTCCTCGACAATCTGGTCGTTCTCCGCGCGAATGATCGTGCAGGTCGAGTAAACCAGTACGCCGCCGGGCTTGACCAGTTTGGCGGCGCGGTCGATCATCTTGGTCTGGATGTGACTCAAGTCAACGATGTCTTTTTCCGTCTTGGTCCAGCGAAGGTCCGCATTCTTGCCCGCCGTTCCCCATCCGGAGCAGGGAGGATCGAGCAGGACGCGGTCGAACTGCTTGCCCTTGAATTCGGTCATGTCGCACAAAACCGGCGCAACGATTTTGATCCCGAGCCGCTCGGCGTTTTGCACCACGAGCTTCAGCCGCTCGGCCGACTTGTCCAGCGCCGTCACCCGGCCCTTGTTGCGCATGCGAATGGCCGCATACGTGGTTTTGCCGCCGGGGGCGGAGGTCAGGTCGATCACGTTGCCGCCCGGCTTCGGGTTCAGCAGACGGACCGGCAGACCCGCCGACTCATCCTGAACGAACACCTTCCCCGTGCCGAGCAGGACTTCCTCCAGCGGAAGCCCGCCCTGATGGATGTGAATGAACTCGGGCAGATACCGCCCGAAAGAAAACTCGACTCCGGCCTCCTGCAGCGCGTGTGTGACCTCGTCGGGTTTCGCCCGAAGGAAATTCACGCGGTAGGTCACCTGAGGAGGCTGGTTGTAATAGTGCAGGAGCTTCTCAGCGTGCTCGAATCCGAACTCATCGAGGCAATACTTGACGAAATAATCGGGATAGCTGTAATAGTCCGCGAGATGCGTGCACGGATCCGTGCCCTTGTCCGCAAACGTCACTTTGCCCGGTTCGCGAAGCCGCGCCCGCATGACCGCGTTCACCAGCCGCGACAACCGATCATCGGTGAAATGCCGGCTCAGATTTACGGACTCGGATACCGCGGCCGCGTCGGGCACGCGGTCGGTGAAGATCAACTGGTAGAATCCGAGACGGAGAACCTGACGGATCTTCGGGTGAAGCTGCGCGGCCGGCCGGGTCAGATATGGATCGATCTCGTGGTCGAGACGGCGCCGCATTTTGGTCACCCCGTTGACGAGCTGCTGGATAAAACGATGATCGAGGGGGCGAAGCTGTCGGCCCGCCGTCACCGCCTTGATGGCCTCATCGGTCTGCGCGCCGTTTTCGATTTTTTCGATCGCCTCGACTACCAGCGCCCGCACCGGGTCGTAGCCCAATTTCTGCCGTATACCGTCCTGTCCGTCCATCGTCCCTACGCCTGCAGCCCTTCGACCATGGTCTGTTCGTCGATCACCCGGTACAACCCGGTGCGGTGACACGTGACCGCTTCGGTCGGCACGGTCAGCCCGTCTGTCAACTGCTCCAGGACCTCGCCGGGCCGCGCATACCCGCCCTCGCCGATCCCCAGCAACAACTCGAGAGCATCATCCGTCAGCTTCACTTCATAGACCGCCGGCCGGATATCGACCTCCTTGGTCGCGTCCTTGCCCTTGCGGTGCACCACGACCGTGTCGCGCGACACTAATGCAGCCACCTGCTCCCCGAGCAGTCCGGTATCGCTCCAGTAGGCCGCGTCGATCCGGTACCGGGCGCGATTCAGAATCGACGTCAGCGACGCTGACTTCGCGTGCACCACGCGGGCTTCATAAAGCTCGATACCGGGCGGAATGGCGCGGCGAAGCTGCTCCAGCATCGGCGGCGAAAACACCTGGTCCATCGTGATCTCCACCAGCTCGGCGTCCGACGTGTACCCGACCGTGAGCGGCGGTCCGAATGACAGCTTCATGGTCGGGTTGAAGCCCTGCGAGTATGCGACCGGAAGACGGGCGCGCCGGATCGATCGCTCCAGTAACCGCAGCGTATCGAGATGCGACATGTACTTGAACCGGTCGGTGCGCCCCCAGCGAATGCGTATCTTCGTCTTCGTCGGCTGTACCAGCGTGCGCGCCGCGAGCTTCTTCTTGCCGCGACCGAACGCCCCCGCCGAATCGACTTCCTGTTCCACTGTCGCTTCGCCGGGCTGCACCGGTACGTAGTCCCTCAGTTTGAGCGACGTGCGCTGGCGTTCCTCGCGAAGATGATCTTTCGATGGCCCTTTGTGGATATGGTCCCACGGCAGGGGACGGTCGAATCCGATCGCACGCAGGTTCTGCTCGATGTCGATTCCGGTCTCCGCGAATGCCTCCTGCCACCTGTCCCACTGAAAATGCTCCGTCCAGGCATCGAACCGGCAGCCCTTGCGGAAGGCAGCCTCGATCGCCCCGGCCACCGTGCGGTCGCCGCGCCCGATTATCGTTACCAGCTTCGCAAGAATGGTGCTGTTGTGCCGAACGGTCGTCGTACTCGTGCGAAGCTTCCGACGGACAAACTGTATGCGCTCGAACAACTCCTTCTCCGGAACCGATTCGTCCCACTGGAACGGTGTGTGCGGCTTCGGCACAAACGGCGACAGCGTCACGATTATGTTGCGCTTGCCCGCGTAGTCCCGGGCGATACCGTGGATCGTGCGACACATGTCGACGATACCGAGCAAATCATCCTGCGTCTCGGTCGGCAACCCCACCATGAAATAAAGCTTGATCGTGTTGACACTCGTATCGAACGCGAGCCGCACCGTGTCGTAGATCGCCCGGTCGGGAAAGTCCTTGCGAATGAACAAGCGAAGCCGCTCGGTCCCCGCCTCCGGGGCGATCGTCAGGCTGCCCACACGCATCCGGTTCACCGCAGCAAGCAGCCCCGTACTGATCGTTCCCGGTCGAAGCGAGGGCAGGCTCAGCGATGCGCCGTACGCTTCCAGCCGTCGCGACAGCTTCTGCGCAAGCTCCTCGATTTGCGGATAATCCGACGACGACAACGACAAAAGCGTCACTTCCGAATACCCGGTCGCGTCGAGCTGCTGCTGAACCTGCGCGAGAATATCGCCGACCGGGCGATGACGCACCGGTTTGTATATCGGCCCCGCCATGCAGAAGCGGCATCCCTGCGGGCAGCCGCGCATGATCTCGATCCCGAGGTGTTCATGCGCGATTTCAACCAGCGGCACCAGCGGCTGCCGGGGGTAATACTCCGGCTTCAGCTCCGGCACCAGGCGCGCGGTGATGCGCGGGGGAGCGAAATCCACGCGCGGCGCGCGATTGTCGTCATAAAATGCCGGTATGTACACCCCCTCCACGTCGCGGCACAGCCGTTCCAGCTTCTCGAGTCGGCTCGCCCTTTTCATCTCGTGGAGCAGCGCCAGCATGTGCGGCAAGCCGACCTCGCCGTCACCGATATAGAACAGGTCGATAAACGGCGCCAGCGGCTCGGGCGCGAACACGCCCGGCCCGCCCGCCATCACGATCGGATGCTCGTCGGAGCGCTGATCGCTGTGAATCGGCAGCCCCGCCAGATCAATCATGTTCAAAACATTCGTATACACCGTCTCGTCAACCAGCGTGAATCCGATCGCATCGAACTCCGAAGCCGGCCGGGAAGACTCCAACGAAAACAAGGGAATCTGCTTCTGGCGCATCAACGCCTCGGCGTCGGCGTCCACCGCAAACACCCGTTCGCACAGGAACCGCTCGTCCCTGTTCACGAGATGGTACAGCGTCTGCAACCCGACATACGACTGCCCCAGCTCATATTTGTCCGGATATGCATGGAGATAACACGTCCGCCCGGCGGGGTCCTTGACGATCTGGCCTATTTCGCCGCCGGCGTATCGACCGGGCTTGATGACAAAGGGGAAAAAAGTGTGGTCGAGTCGAGTTCTCATCAATTGTCGTAAGTGCTACGGTTTCCTGTACAGTGCGGCTATCGCGCAGACAATAGCGCATTCGCCCGGCGATCGCAAGCTTTAGTCGAGCGGCAGGTACGGTACCGCGTCGACCACAAACTCGGTCTTGCCCCACTTCCGATACCGGAAATACCCCGCCGCCGCGATCATCGCGGCGTTGTCGGTGCACAGAGACAGCGGAGGGACGAAGAACCGCTTGCCGGCCCGCGACAACTTCTGCTGCATCACCTCGCGAAGACGGGAATTCGCCGCCACGCCGCCCGAAATCGTGACATCGGAAATCTGTCGTTCCTGCGCCGCCTGAACGGTCTTGTCCACAAGGACCTCTACCACCGCCTCCTGAAACGAGGCGGCGATATCGGCCAGACGGCTTTCCCGCTCTGCCTCGGGGAGTTTGTCGAGATACTGTGTCACGGCCGTCTTGAGACCGGAAAATGAGAACCGGTATCCGTCGTGCCGCATCGCGCGCGGAAACCTCACGTACTTCCGGTCGCCCGTTTTTGCCAGGGCGTCGAGCGCCGCGCCGCCCGGATAGCCCAGCCCCATCACCTTGGCGACCTTATCGAACGCCTCGCCCGCCGCATCATCGACCGTGCGACCCATGATCTCATACTCCCCAAACGACCGCACATGGACCAGCATGGTATGCCCGCCCGAGACGATCAGCGTCAGGTGATTGTCATTCAGATCCGGCGCCGCCAGCAGGTTGGCGGCCAGGTGCCCTTCCATATGGTTTACGGCTACAAACGGCAGATTGAGCCCCCACGCCATCCCTTTCGCGAACGACAACCCCACCAGAAGCGGCCCGACCAGCCCCGGACCCATCGTGGCGGCGATCAGTTGAATGTCGTCGCGACCGACCCCGGCATCGGCCAGCGCCTGACGGTAGATAGGCAGGATCGTGCGAACGTGCTCGCGGCTGGCAACCTCGGGTACCACGCCGCCGAACCGGGTGTGCACGCTCTGCGAGAGTATCGCGTTCGACAGCACCCGCCGGCCGCTGTCGACCACGGCCACCGATGTCTCATCGCACGATGTCTCAATGCCCAGCGTCAGCATCGCTCTCCGGGGACGTTACGATGCGAACCGAATCCGTGGAAACGCTCCGGATTCTGAACGCGGGAGGACAGTCAACCTTCAGACCCGCCTTGCCGGATTTCGCCCGGGCGCGGTAGTTGGCTGATGCAGTTACGACCCCTGTCTCCAGAAGGTCGACATCCGACGGCGGGCCGGTAATCTCGATCCGAACCGTTGCCGGCTGTGACGCGACTTCCTGGTTCGGCGGGGCGTTGAATATGCGAACCGGCACGGACTCGAAAACGCGTGTCTTCACCGGCATGACATGCAGATTCACGGTCACGGACTCGGGCGCAACCGACAGCCCGTGCATCGGCGGACTGTCCAGCGCCAGCGTGAACACCACGTCGTCGCGAAGACCCTTGAGCTGCTTTGCTTCGGTTGCGATATCGTGGAACCGGCGGATCACCGAACGCGGTCCGAACAGAATAGCCGAATCCGGCGAGATGGAAAACGGCGTCACGATAGCGTAACCTTCGTCGGCTTCAGCTATGAAATTGGGCGTCACGGGCAGGGTGATGTCGGCGAGTATATCGATATTGAGCGTCACCTGCTTTGGTCCGACCACGTCCTCCAGCGCGAGTTCGCCGGTCAGTCCGACCAGCGCAACGTTATTCGCCGTCAGCGCGACCTGGTGCCGCCCCGTCGTGTATTGCGAGGCATTGATTCGCAGGCCGCGGTCCCGCCACTTCTGGCGCAGGAGCTGTTTCCCTGTCGCCGAGACGGTGACCGTCAGCGTGTCCGGCGGCGGCGATGCCAGCGTCAGCGAATCCCCAAGCGCGACATCCGTCACCGGCAGCCGCATCTCGTAGGAGTAATCTTTCTCCGTCGCCACATGCAGCCAGACCAGCAATCCAAGGGCAATCGCCGTCAGTTTCAGCCAGAAATTGTCGAGCAGCTTCCGCATGGTTCTCCGGATCGAGAGAAAGACGTTACCCTACATACACATATCGACCGAAGACTACGATAAACAACCATCGGAATCAATACAATTTCCGCGGCCGCACTCTCCTCAGTCAACCCGCTCGGGATTGTCCCAGAGAAACCTCGTGAGCCCGCGGCTTGTGCCGATCCAGAGATACCGTCCGTCCATCTTAAGGCTGTACACCGTACCGTCGGCGATTCCGTCCTCGACCGTGAACTCCCTGGAGAAGGGCTCGTCCCGATCGTGAAAGATCAGCGTCACCCCCCGGTCCGACGAGAGCGCCGCCACTTCGTCGTTCACCGCCAGCGCCCGCCCGCCCCGTCTCGCGGTGATCTCATGGTACGGCACGATATCGGCCGTGCGGAGATTGACCCGCACCACGCCGTCGTCCGACGCCAGCCAGAGAACGTCGCCGTTTCGCTCGATATCGTACACCGGGCCGAACAGCACGCTGGTCGGATCCTCGAATCGCTGCAGTGCGCCGTCCGACAAACGGTACCGGTACGCCCCCGACTGCGCGCCTATCCAGACATACCCCATCGCCGGCTCCATGTCGTACACGACCTGGTTGGCCAGTTCCTGCGGCGACACATAATAGATCGAGTCTCGCCCGAAACTGATCACCGTCAGGCCCGCCGCTGTGCCGACAAACAGCGAATCGCCGACTATGCGCAGACTGATAACATTGTCATCCGACAGTCCCCGGCGGTAGTCGTAGTGCTCGCGGACCGTCATGTTGTCGCGGTCGAGTATGTACAGCCCCAGCGGTGTTCCGAAGTACACGAACTCGTCATCACCCTCCAGACAATTGACATCGGTGGCTCGGATTGTGTTTGTCAGCCCGGTTTCGTAGTATTGGAATGAACCGGTGCGAAGATCGAAAGCGCTGATGCCGCTGCGGACGTCGGTCTCTATCGCCCCGGAAACCCAGAGCGTGCTGTCCTCCAGCCATATCGCATTCACGCGCCGCTGCAAAAGCCCGAACGGCAGCAATTCAAGGGCATTGGTCACGGCGTTGGCCCGGGCCGCGCCATACCCCCACGTGCCGATCCACAGCGTACCGGCGCCGTCGTCGAGCACGTCGGTCACCTGGTAGGCGTTTCCGTCCGGATCGATCAAATCGCCGTTCCCGGAGTAATTGTAACCGAACGGCGGCATCATGTTGCGCGGGATAGGGAGGTGGCGTATGTCGCTGTTGTTCACCTGCGGCATGTCGATCAATGAGTACCAGGCGTCCAGCGTCACGTCGTACTCGTAGTAACTCACCGGCGTCTCGATAAAAAGCCGCTGATCGAATACGTCGACCCAGACGCGCAGTACCTCGGTAACTTCCCGAGGAAGCACCAGCGGATCGTCCCAGCGCTGCAGGTCCTTGTTGTAGCGAATGACCCCGTTCGTGGTCGCGAAATAAACACGTTTCATCGAAGCCGTGACGTAATTGATATAATTGTAATCGGTAAACGTCACCGCCTGCCGGCTCAGGCGAACCGCTCCCGCGCCGGATGCGAACGCCACCACGAACAGCAGCGCAGCCGACACCACTCCGATTCGCCGCATCATCGTGTGCCGCCTATCGCGTCGAGTGCCGATGCCGCCAGCACCGCGGTGCCCACCGGCATGGCCGCCTCATCGACGGCAAACTCCGGCGAGTGCCACGGCTTGTCCGCCTTGATCTTCTTGTTCATCGTACCGAGTCGAAACATGGCGCCGGGGACATGCTCCAGATAACAGGCGAAATCCTCGCCGCCCAGTACCCGTGGCGTCTCTTCCAGTTTCCCCTTGCCGAACATCCCTTCGAATGAACGGGCCAGAATCCTGTTAGCGCGAGGGTGATTCGAAAGTACCGGGTACTCGGCAACCGGTCGAAGCTCGAATGTCGCGCCGCGCGCCTGACAGATGCCTTTCGCGGTGCGACCGATCAACGCCGGCAGTCTCTTGAACGCGGTCGTCGACAGACTTCGAGCCGTTCCCACGAGCCGGACTTCCTCGGCGATCACGTTGCGCGCCGTTCCGCCGCCGATCTCCCCAAACGTCACCGCGATCGGCTCCACCGGGTCAATCTCCCGCGATACGATCGTCTGTATCGACGTCACGATCTCCGCTGCGACGACGATAGCATCCACGGCTGCATGCGGACGCGCCGCATGACCGCCGCGCCCGCGTATGATCAAGTCGAAATCGAAAACCGACGCCATCGTGGCGCCGTCGCGCAGGCTGATCCTGCCGGTGGAAAGATGCGGGTCGACATGAAGGCCGAATATCATGGAAACGCCCCGTAACGCGCCGGCCGCTATCATCGGTCGCGCCCCGCCCGGCGGCATCTCTTCCGCCGGCTGAAAGACAAACCGGACCGTCCCGGGCAGCAGGTCACGCAGCTCGGACAAGACCGCCGCCGCCCCCAATACCGTTGCCATGTGGACGTCATGTCCGCACGCGTGCATGCAGCCCGGATGCTTCGACTCGTACGGCACACCCGAGCGCTCGACAATCGGCAGCGCATCGATATCGCTGCGGATGGCGACCACCGGCCCGCCTTTCTTTCCGCGCAGCTCAGCCAGCACACCGGTCTTCATCTTCAGCGGCAGAAGCGCAAGCCTCATGCCTGTGAGCTGGTCCTTCAACCACGCCGTGGTCTTGAACTCCCGGTTGGAAAGCTCCGGATATTGATGAAGGTGGCGACGCCACCCGACTTGTGTTTTCGCGATCTTTCGTGCGGCGGCCATGATTTGGGCGGCGACAGGGTCGTGTTTGGTCATAGGTGCCTGCTTCGGTTGCACTGGTCAGCCCTCCGACTGGTGGTCGGGATACTTCCGGTCTTCCATATGTCGTTTATACTTGTTTGCGAGCAAATGGGCCAATCGCATCGGCTCCGGCAGCCGAAAGCCCGTAAGAGACTGCCACACGAGCCGCCGGGCGTCGGACAAATCGCACCGGTGTCCCGCCGAGATATACAGGGGTTTGACGCCTTCCTTCGTCCGAAGCGCATAGCCGACCGTCTCCCGCTCGATCCGGATGGACTCGCAACTTCCTCGTCCGGTGGCAACGGGCCGGTGTCGCCCCGCCAGCAGCCGGCGGCTGCACCCGATTGTGCACAGATCCATAACGACGCCGATCATACTGGCCATCCCGCATCGGCGCATGTGCGATCTGCCATGCCCATGTACCAGTGCAACGTCGGGCCGGCTCGGCAGGTTCGCCAGCGCCTCCAGCACCGCCGGGCCCTCTCGAAAGTAAAACAATCCGGGAACGTACGGGAACACAACTTCTTTCCACGCCGATGACCGCCCGATTTCTTCCAGGGAGGGATACCGAAGCAGGACCGCCGATGCGTATATCCGGGTCGCCCCGGTACCGTACGCGGTCTCTATACCTGCTATCGACGCCGGCGTTTCTCGATTCGGACCGACCACAACCCGCTCCGCCAGCCGCCGCTCGATCGCCAGCGCCTCAGCGATCGTCTCCGGCCACTCGTGCATCCCGCCCCGCGGCGGCCGTTGATCCGTCGCCGGGCCTGTATTATCCGAGTACATGATTCGTCCCGGAACAGCCATTGCTGCCAACAGAAGCGTGTTGAGTGATAACTTTCGACTCCGTTCCGTCGGGTGGTATCCCAATGGAGTGGGCGACCGCCGACCGAAGCCATTGCATACCGATGGCGGTACTATCGGGCGCTGTCGGGCGACCCCGCCCGGGCAGCGCTCACTATGGCACTTTTCGATACGTCCAATAAGCGGGAGTCCCGCCGTGTTGTCAAGGCGGCCCGGCCCCGTTGGTATAATAGGCAACATGACTCCATAAAATAGATTTTGGTTGACGGAACCCGGCCGGGATATGATCTTGTTCCATACTTACCCACGGGTAAGTCAACGCCACTACCGACCATGGAGGATCGATGTTAACGGCCGCCCAGCAGGACTATATCGAAGTGATCTATCGGCTTGAGCAGGACGCGGGCGACACCGGCGTGCGCGTGACCGCGATCGCCGACGCGCTCGGCACGCGCCTGCCGACCGTCAGCCGCACCGTGCGCAAACTCGCGATCCTGAAACTGGTCACCCATGACGCCCGCCGGGAAGTGGCGCTCACCGCCGGCGGCCGGCGCATCGCACGCGAAATCGTTCACCGCCACGAAGACCTCGTGCGCTTTTTCGTCCTCGTCCTCGGCCTCAGCGAAAATGAGGCCGAGCGCGATGCCTGCCAGATCGAACACGGACTGTCCGGCAAAGCCTCGCAGCGACTCCACGAGTTCCTCGAACATGTGCAGCAACTGACCGCCGATAAACGCCGCGTCGTCACCGGCTACCTGCGTACGGCCAGCCCGAAAGCCAGGGACTTTGAAAACCTGCCGGACCGTCGCATCGACGGGTGGCGAAAATAACCGCACCACAGGATGTAACATGAAGTTCCGTGCTCTCGTAACCGTCGTCGCACTCGCGATTCTGGCTGTCGCGGGCTGCGGCCCCGAACCGCAACAAAACGCGTCCACGCGTCTGAAAGTCGTCGCCACGACTGGTATGATCGGCGACGCCGTGCGCCTGATCGGCGGCGATAAGGTAGAGCTTGCCGTGATGATGGGTCCCGGCGTCGATCCCCACCTCTACAAAGCAACCAGCGGCGATATCGACCGCTTCAACCACGCCGACGTCATTCTCTACAACGGCCTGCATCTCGAAGCGAAACTCACCGACGTCTTCCGGAAAATGTCCCGCCAGAAGACCGTGGTAGCTATCGCCGATGCGCTGGACAGCGCCGAGCTTCGCTACCCGACCGGCGCCGAGGGCCAGCCCGATCCGCACATCTGGTTCGATCTGGTGCTTTGGCGGCAGGCGGTGGCGCAGGTCACCGAAACGCTCGCTGCAGCCGACACCGCCAACGCCGAATACTTCCGGGCCAACGGCAAAGTATACGACGATTCGCTCGCCGCCCTCCATGACTGGGTAGTCCAGCAGATCGCAACCATCCCGGCCGACAGCCGCGTGCTGGTGACCGCCCACGACGCCTTTGAATACTTCGGTCGGCGCTACGGACTCGAAGTCCGCGGACTTCAGGGTATCTCCACCGTCACCGAGGCCGGCCTGCACGATATCACATCGATGGTGGACTTTTTGGCAGGTCGCGCCATCAAGGCCGTTTTCGTGGAGTCATCGGTACCCCGAAACACGATTGAGGCGGTCGTCGACGGCTGCCGCGAACGCGGCCACACGATAGCCATCGGCGGCGAGCTGTTCTCCGATGCCATGGGCTCTGCCGGGACTCCCGAGGGCACCTTTGCAGGAATGGTCCGCCACAACGTCAACACAATCGTAACGTCGCTGAGGTAACCATGGGCACCACCGCCGCGCCCCCCATCGAGGTGCACGATCTCACCGTCGCCTATCGCAAGAAACCCGTTCTCTGGGATATCGATTTCGAACTGCCCGAAGGAGCCCTGGTCGGACTGGTCGGTCCCAACGGCGCCGGAAAGTCCACCCTGATCAAGGCCATCATGGGTTTGTTGCCCGTGCTCTCCGGCTACGTACGCATCTACGGCCAGTCCCTCGAAGCACAACGGGAGCTGGTCGGTTACGTCCCGCAGCGCGAAACCGTGGACTGGGACTTTCCGGTAAATGCCCTCGATGTCGTCACTATGGGGCGGTACGGGCGCATGGGCCTGTTTGCTCGACCCTCCCAACGCGACTACGAAATCGCCATGGCGTGTCTCGACAAAGTCGGCATGGCCGATTTCGCCCGCCGCCAGATTTCCCAGCTCTCCGGCGGCCAGCAGCAACGCGTGTTTCTGGCCCGCGCCCTCACACAGGACGCCTCGATCTACCTCATGGACGAACCCTTCGCCGGCGTCGACGCCGCCACCGAGCAGGCCATCATCGACCTGCTCAAGGACCTGAAAACCCGGCAGAAAACCGTCATGGTCGTCCATCACGACCTCAACACGGCCGAAGAGTACTTCGATTACATCATGCTGTTGAATATGCGCCTGGTGAAATTCGGGCCGACCGCCGAGGTCTTCACCCCGGAAAACCTCCGCCTCACGTACGGAGGCAAGCTCCAGCTGCTGACACAGGCGGCGGAGAAGATGGCCCGCCAGGCATAACAGGCGTCAATGCCATGAACGAGTACTGGGAACTGACCATTCGCTTTTTCTCGCTGGCCGACGCCAACGTGCGCTGGGTTGCCGCCGGCTCGATCCTGCTGGGCGCCGCTGCAGGTTCACTCGGCGCGTTTGCCTACCTGCAGCGCCGCTCGTTGTTGGGCGACACTTTGTCCCACGCGGCGCTGCCCGGTGTCGGTGCGGCCTTCCTGCTGGCCGGGCACAAAAGCCTCCCCGTCCTGCTCGTGGGCGCCGCTCTCTCCGGCTGGGCCGGAGCGCTCGCCGTCAACGCCATCACCCGACTCAGCAAAATCAAGCAGGATGCCGCGCTTGGCATCGTCCTCACCGTCTTTTTCGGACTGGGTGTGGTGTTGTTGACCCACATCCAGAAAAGCGGCGCCGGTACGCAGGCCGGTCTCGACAAGTTTCTGTTCGGACAGGCCGCCGCCCTGAGCGGCGGCGATGTCGCTCTGCTCGCCGCCGTCGCCGCCGTCCTGCTCTTCATGCTGACCGCCGGCTTTCGCTCCTTCAAGATCATTTCCTTCGACCCCGCTTTCGCCGCATCGATCGGCATGCCGACCGGCCTGCTTCAGTTTCTGCTCACCACCATGCTCGTGGTCGCCGTGACGATCGGACTGCAGGCCGTCGGCGTCGTGTTGATGGCGGCTCTCCTGATCACCCCGGCTGCCGCCGCTCGACAGTGGACCGATCGCCTGGCCCTGATGGTTGTACTCGCGGGAATATTCGGCGCCGCGGCCGGCCTGCTCGGCGCATGGGTGTCCTTTCTGGCGCCGCGCCTTCCTACCGGCCCGTGGGTCGTCGTTGTCATCTCGCTCATCTTCCTCGTCTCGATATTGTTCGCCCCCGAACGCGGCGTCCTGTCGCGCCTCCGACGGCATCGAAACGGACGCGAAAAAATCGTCAGAGAACACATCCTCAAAGCTCTGTTCAAGTCGGGCGAATCAACTCAGGACTGGTCCGGCGCGCATGCCGTCCGCGATCTCGAACCGGTATGGTCGTTCTCTCCACGCGAACTCAACTCGGGACTCCGACACCTGGAACGACGCGCCCTGATTCAACGGCACAACGGCCACTACCGACTCACCGAGTCCGGGATTGCCGAAGGCGCCCGGATCATCCGGCGCCACCGCCTCTGGGAGCTGTACCTGACAACGTACCTCGACCTCGCCGGCGACCACGTCCACCGCGACGCCGATGAGTTTGAACATGTCATGACACCCGAAATGGAAGCGCAGCTCGACGAGCTGCTCAACCGTCCGGAGTACGACCCGCACCACCAGACCATACCGAATATCGGTCGGGAGGGAGTCTCATGAGCCCGGATCTCTGGGTCCTGCTTACCGCCGTCCTGGCCGCAGTCGCTTGCGGAGTAATCGGCTCGTTTTTGGTCCTCCGTCAGCACGCCATGCTCGGCGACGCCATCTCGCACTCGGTCCTGCCCGGTCTGGTCGTGGCGTTTCTGGTGACATCGAGCCGAGGCGTTATCCCGATGATCATCGGGGCGGCCGTCATGGGCCTCGCCACCGCCTACCTCACCGACCTGCTCGATCGCACCCGCCACGTCTACCGCGACGGCGCCCTGGGGATCGTGTTTACGTTTCTGTTCGCTGTGGGCGTTATTCTGATTGCCCTGTACGCCGACCAGATCGACCTCGATCAGGACTGCGTCCTCTACGGCGAGATCGCCTACACTCCCTGGGACCTTGCCTCCATCGGCGGCCGATCGCTTGGCCCCCGCGCCGTGTGGATCCTCGGCGGCGCCGTGCTGGCCAACATCGCGTTCATCGTCGCCTTCTACAAACAACTGAAAATCTCCTCGTTCGACCCGTCCATGGCACGGGCCGTCGGTCTCAATGAACGCCTCTGGCACTACCTGTTGATGACTATGATTTCACTGACCGTGGTGGCGGCATTTGAATCGGTCGGCGCCATCCTTGTGGTCGCCATGCTGATCGTCCCCGGCGCTACCGCTTACCTGCTGACTCACCGCCTGTCCATCCTGCTGGTGCTGTCGGGCCTCATCGGTGCGGCCGGTGCGATCGGCGGGTTTTTTGTCGCGAAAGGCCTCGATGCATCCATATCAGGCTCCATCACCGTCGTCAGCGGCATAATACTCGCCGTCACGATGGCTGCGCTGGCCCTCACTCGACGAATAAGTGCGCGCCGCTCCGCGAAGCTCTTGTCGGCCGAATTCGCACAGACGCTGAGAATGTGATACCTGGGCTGTTGACCGCGCAGCGATATCTGCCGTTATTGGTCCAAAACAGCGAACAAGATGTCCTCCGGGGGGAGCGGCCATGCCGACTACGGCGGCAATCCTGATATCCCGACAATCGCGATACCCCGACGGTTCAACCGGCTGGGTAAGACATGCTGCCCTCGCCGTCGACTGGATCCGGCACCGTGGATATACCCTTGTCTCCTCTGTCGGCCTGCAGACCTGGGAGATGATTACCTCGCTCGGATCGCTCGCACGCCTGCCCATGCACCTGCACGTGCCCTGCGGCGCCCACGATGATCCCTCCAGGATCGATGCCGATATCACCGCGCAGTTTGCGCTCGATCGGCGTTTGGTTTCCTTCCGGTGGGTAACCGTCGACTCGACCGCGATATCAAAACACGAACTCCTGCAGACACGTGATCGGTCAGTCATCGGCGCCGCCGACTTCCTCCTGCCGGTTGCGGTGCGAACGGGTGGCTCCATAGAATCGCACATCGCCACACGCCGCCCCGACCAGCTGCTGGATCGGTCCTTCCACTACGATGGGCAAGATCGATCGACTGTGAAAGGCTACGTGCTTGAGCCTGACAGATTGGACCCGGCCGTTGAATCCGCCGCCCGCGGTTTTCTCATTCACTGGACCCGAACGTCAAATGGCCCGTGGCCCGGAGAGCGTGCTGTCGACTACTATCGCGATGTCGTGCACTCGACGTGCTACCCGCGCTCGGCGCTGGATACCCTTCTACGCATCGCACACTCGCGCCTGCTGCGTCCGTCCGCCCGCCACATGCCCGGCAATACGCCGACCGTCTCCCTGAGCGGGCTCTCGCCGAACGACGCCGTGCCGCTGATGCGGTGGCGGACACGGTACGGGCAGATGAGCTTTGAACCATATGGTATCGGCATCCGCGAATCAGCCGCCCGTCGGCTGAGCGTCGTTCCGGTAACCTATTATGACGCCGACAACCGCCCAACAGGACTGCGCGGCGATACATGGATGACACAATCACGGGGGAGAATCACCGATTGGCGAAACGAAAATGAGTACCGACATCGAGGCGACCTGAACTTCTCCGACCTTGAACCGAGCGATCTCCGATTATTTTGCCGTCGCCCTGCAGAAGTACCTCGCCTCCACGATGCCACCGGCATCGATACATATGCTCTTTTCTCAGAGTAGACCCGGTTGCATTCTACGCGTCAACCATGTCGTAGACATCGTGCTTGTCGTACGTCCTCGTGCGCCACACAGCAATCCCCCGACCCGTGCGTGGTGTACGTCCCCGTGCACCACACAGCAATCCCCCGACCCGTGCGTGGTGTACGTCCCCGTGCGCCACACCGCAATCCCCCCGACGCGTGCGTGGTGTACGTCCCCGTGCGCCACACAGCAATCCCCCGACGCGTGCGTGGTGTACGTCCTCGTGCACCACACCGCAATCCCCCCGACGCGTGCGTGGTGTACGTCCTCGTGCGCCACACCGCAATCCCCCGACCCGTGCGTGGTGTACGTCCTCGTGCACCACGCGTCCCGCCGGTGCAGCGTCACGTGAGCCCCGAGTAGCCCGGGGTCGCCCATAGCTTGGCATGGGTTCTCTGACTAGACCTTCGTCGTCTGCGTCGTCACGCACGTGTCTCCGCAAATCAATCCCCCGCACTTTCGCTACGCCATCGATGGTAAAAACTTCACTACCCCCCTATGTAGAGACTGCGGCGCCGCATGGCGGCCGCGCCACCAAAAGAGGAAAACAAAAAAATGGGGGCCCCCTAAAAATGATAAAACGAACCTATTTCGATGTAACTCGCTCGCAATGAGACTTGTACAACGGTTTTTTTGTTCCGGGCGGTGCCATTGGGCGAAAGCAGCCGGACCTGTTCAGCCGCACCCATCCCGATCGCAACACACGTTGCGGCATGGGGATGCGCGGTATCTCACCGGCCGACCGAGGCGCGCGACAATTCGGCCGAACTTACTTCAGCAGAAGCATCTTGCGCGATGCCGAGAAATCGCCCGCCGTCACTTTGTAGAGATACGCACCCGATGCCAGTCCGCTGCCGTCCCATTCGATCACCACTGTGCCCGCGACCGAATGGCCGGCAATTTCATCCACTGTCTGGCCGAGCGCATTGAAGACCTGCAGGCGATACTCGCCGGCGCGCGGCACATCAAACGAGATCGTGGTGGTCGGGTTGAACGGGTTCGGATAGTTCTGACGCAGGGCAAAGGTCGATGGCACCTCCGGCGGATCGGGCTGGGCGACATCGGTCGCCGCCTTGATTTCGGCATACTTGACGGCCGACTGCGCGGCGGCCAGTTCGAGCTCACCCAGATTGTCGCCGGCGATCACGGCGAATGCGACCGTATCGCGCGCGCCGGGAGCAAGGTTCATCGGCCCCGCACCCATCACCTGAAGGAGATTCTGCCGTGCGGATGCAAACTTCGTGAACGACAGCGTATCGTTCAACAACTGCAGCGCTTTTTCCCGCTCGCTGAACCCGTCACCGCCGAACGAGGGTACGGCCACAAGACTGTCGAGAACCGTCTGCGCCGACGAAAACGTGCCTTCGAGCAGTTTCATTCCCCTGAAATGGCTCAGGTCCGGCGTGCCGAGACTCGCGTTGTACGCCATCCACGCGTACTCCTCAGTCGTATTGTAGCCGCCGGCGTTGTAGTTGTAGTCAAACACATCCCAGTCGAGCAGAAGCCCGAGGCGAACATTGCTGATCGTCGTGTCCTGTTCGTTGACGAGAATGTACCGAAGTATGACGAAATCATCGTCCGGTGCGGCGAAGCTGTAACTCTCCTGAATTATCCGCACGCCGATCGGATTGACCGCGTTGTCATCGATAAACGCCGACAACGACTGCTGGTCGGCCACCGGTCCGGGTTCGTAAAAACGCATGACGCCGTCGTTCGCCGGTTTGAAATCGTTATCCGATGCGTAGATGTAGCTGTGGAGGCCGCTCGATGCCTGCAGCAGCGAGGTGCTCAGGATCACCCCGGCTTCCCACAGGTAGTTGCTGCCACCCTTGTAGGTAAACCCCGCACCCTGCAGCGGCATCATCGAAAGCGGTCCCATCCCGTACGTGCCGAAATTCGAGACGCTGAACCGGATCGTCCCGTTGTCGTGCGTGACAACCGAGCGATAGCGACTGGGGGAGACCAGCACGCTCAGCGTCATCGGTATCGGGGCCTGACCGTCAATCGACAGATCAAACGGCAATGCGTAGATGGAACTGATCGGTACCTCGTCGGATACGGCGATCCGAATCGTCTGCGGCGCGCTCACCGTGTCACCTTCGCCGATCGTACCAAACGTCACCGAGCCGTTCAGCACGGTCAAAAGCGGGTTGGCGCTGGTCAGAAGGCCCGATACGTTTGCCGCGGCCGCACCCGTGTTCTGAAGCGTGAGGATGCCCTCCAAGGTATCGCCGGGGGCGACATCCGGGTGCGAGAACGCATATATCCGGACGTTGGGCTCGCTGTTGGTGACAGAAAGCGCGTTCAGCGCCGCCAGGCAGTCGACCTCGCCCCAGCCGCTCGAATCGTTCGCAGCGCCGGGGAAGTTGGTTCGGCTCGTCGATGTCAGGATAGCCGTCTTGATCTGATCGACCGTGGCATTCGGGTTTTTCTGACGAAGCAACGCGACAAGGCCCGCTACCTGCGGAGCCGAAAACGACGTGCCGTTCAAGCTGCTGTAGCCTCCGCCGGGCGTCGTCGTGCGAACCGCATACCCCGGAGTCACGACATTCGGCTTGTGACGGCCGAGATTGCAGTCCGATGGTCCCCGGGAAGAGAAGCTTGCGATTCCAACCGAGTCAGGAGCGAGTGGAGGACCGAAAACACGTGTCGCGCCGACAGCGAAGCAGTCTATCGAATCCAGCGCCCGGTTGGCGGGGTTGGCAATCGTCTGAGAACCCGGTCCGCTGTTGCCGGCCGCGAAGATATTCACGATTCCGAGAGCTTCCGTGTTCTCGATCGCATCGAAGAAAATGTCCTCGCAGCTGATACTGTGATCGTTGCGATTGAAGCCCCAGCTGTGGTTGATGACATCGGGTCGGTCGGCTACTGTGTTGGGGTTGCCGTCCGGGTCGGCTGCCCATTCAAAAGCCTCAAGGAGCGAGTGACTGACAGAACTTGGAAGATCAGTGACCGCCGCTGAGATCCACTGAGCCCCGGGCGCGACACCGGTCGTGTCGAACGTGACCGGGTCGCAGCCGACCGCTACTCCAAGCACCTGTGTTCCGTGAAACGCATTATAGCTGCCGGTCACCTGGTCGGGAAAGGTGTCCTGGTCGACCGGGTCAAACCAGGCCGCCCGCCAGTCGCCGTCGAGCCCTTTCCAGCGCGCCGCGTACCCCGGGTGGTCGCCGTCGATGCCCGAATCGAACGTGCATATCAACCGACCCTCGCCGGTATACCCGGCCGCCCAGGCCGAGTCGGCGCGGATGTAGCGCATGATGTTGCTGGCGGCGTTGACCTCCATCGCCGACGACCCCGCCGTGCGGCTGTCCTCGGGGACGATCGACCTGATCTCCGGAGACAGGTAGATCGTCTCGACATCGGATCGCGAGGCGAGCGTCGCCAGTTCGCCGGCCGCAACGCGCGCAACCACGGTGTTGGAGATCCAGAAGCTGTGGATATCGCGTGCCAGCCCGCGTTGCTCCAACGCGCGAAGCTCGTCCAGCAGGCCCTGCTGCGAACCGGCGTGATCGGATTTGAGACGTTGTATGATCGACGCGTGTCGCGCCTCGGCCGACAAAGAACTCTCACTCGCCATTCGCTTCACCTCGGCCCGATATCCGGCCGAAGGCAGCTTGATCCAGACCGTGATCTCCTCATCGAGTGTCTTCGATGCCAGAGCGTCGGCGAGGTCACTAGCGAGTTCACCGGCCAGAAGACGTGCGGAGAAGGCCGATACACTGCACAGGAGGCACAACCATATGGCGAGCTTTTTCATCCGATTCTCCCTAGGATAGACGTATCACCGCGTTGGGTATGCAATGCAATAAGATAAACCTCGGACAACGACTTGTAAAGCGCGCGCCTCTGTCGTACTTTCCGAGTCAAACAGACAGGACCGTCAATTCCGGGAGGTTGTTGATGGCTGCGGAGACGAATCAGCCGAGTGTTGACCTGCTGAAAGGAATGCTCGAAGATTTCGCCAGGAACTGGCTCGCGCACGACGGGCTCTGGTTTCAGGCGGTCGAGCGGAAGTTTGGAATGGAAGCTGCTATCGAGTTGGACACGGTCGCCTGGGAGAAGTTCACGGTGATCGAAGCTCAGCGGATCATGGCGCGCCACGGCATCGCCGAAAACTCCGGGCTCGATGGCCTCAAAAAAGCGCTCGGATATCGCTTGTACGCCTTCCTGAACAAACAGGAAGTCCGCAACGAGACACCGAATTCTTTCGAGTTTTATATGGTCGATTGCCGCGTGCAGTCGGCTCGCAGGCGCAAACAGATGCCGCTCTTCCCGTGCAATTCGGTCGGCCTGGTGGAGTATGCGGGGTTCGCCCGGACGGTTGACCCCCGTATCAGGACCGAGTGTATCGGCTGCCCGCCCGACCCGCAGGCCGGAAGAGACTTCTACTGCGGCTGGCGGTTTTCAATCTGACTGGCGAGACCCTGACCTGCACTACCGCAGGACCGCGCCGCTGTGTCACTCCGGGACGTCGGGGATCAGCAGCCTGGTCATAAGCACGCGGTCGTGACATTCAAATCCGGCCCGGGAATAAAGAGCACGAGCGGTCTCGCGGTGATGTTCGACCTCGAGGTGCAGCGCCTTCACGCCGTTATCGCGACAATACGACTCGGCAAGCTGCAGGGCTTCGCGGCCCAGTCCAAGGCCCCGATGCGACTCCGCGATGTACAACTCGTCGATGAACGCATCGCGCCCCCGATACTCGAGACTGAAACCAAGCGTGACCGCGAGGTAGCCGACCACGCGGTCGCGTTCGCATGCCACCCAGAGCCGGCCAAGACGGTCATCGCCGATAAGCGCCGAGACGGCCCCGGCGGACTCGACTGCGTCGAACCGATAACCGTCCTCGCGGTAGTAATCCCGCTGGAGCAGAAGGACGGCGGCGAGATCGGAATCGGTTGCCGGTCGAAATCGCCGCATGAGGAGGCTCCGGAGTGTTACGACTTGACGGGAGTGCGCTTGTTTTCCTCGGTGAAAAACGTCACCGTCCGTCGCAGCCCTTCCTCGAAACCGACCTTGGGCTCGTAGCCTCTGGCTTTGAGTTTGTCGATCGAGGCAAACGAGTGTTTGATATCTCCCGCCCGGGGAGGCGCGTATTTCGCCTCGATGTCGACTCCGAGGATTTCGCGGAGCTTGTCAAGCAGGTAGTTCAACGTAAACTGTCCGCCGCACGCGACATTGAAAAAGTCGCCGGCAACACCGTCGGCGGTCGCGGCAAGCAGGTTGGCGTCAACGCAGTTATCGATATAGGTGAAGTCCCGCGACTGCTCGCCGTCGCCGAACACGGTCGGCGGTTCGCCCTTGGTCAGGGCCGCGATAAATTTGGGAATCACCGCCGAGTAGTAGCTGTTCGGGTCCTGATGGGGGCCGAAGATGTTGAAATACCGCAGGCAGACGGTCTCGAAGTTGTACAGGGAGTAATAGACTCGTGCGTAATACTCGTTGGTCAGCTTGGTGATCGCGTACGGCGACAGCGGAGACGGCGTCATACCTTCGTGTTTCGGCAGCTCGACGGTATCGCCGTAGACCGACGACGACGACGCCATTACCATGCGCTTTACACCGGCGTGGCGGGCGGCTTCGAGCACGTTCAGCGTACCGTCGATATTGACCACGTTGGAGGTCAGCGGATTGGCCACGGACCGAGGCACTGACGGCAGCGCGGCCTGGTGCAGGATGAAATCAATCCCTTTGACGGCCCTGGTGACGGTCCAGTAGTCGCGAATATCACCGTCGATCAGTTCAATGTCATCGACGAGGTCAACGATGTTCTCCTGACGTCCGGAAGAGAAGTTATCCAGAACCCGGACGGCCTGTCCTTTTTGGAGCAGTTTCCGGACGATATTCGACCCAATAAACCCGGCTCCCCCGGTGACGAGGTACTTCATGGCATATGTCCTTCGTAATTGATGTCCTTGCCAGTAATGTCGGCGCGGACCGCGTACTATTTACTAACGGGTTGCCGATGCCCCGATTCAGCAAGAGATAATCCACGATGGAATCTTGGAAGGCAACAGTTTAACGATACTGTAATGGAGTGAATCGGTCAAGGATGATTGTGGCGGGCGGGCCCCGTTTTTTGGCCGGAATTACGCTGGCAGTGGAACCGGTGATCGGCTATCTTGCGACTCATATGCGTGGGTGCAGTTTGGGAGACGGGGATGTATAGTCTGTTTACCGCGGTACCGCTACCGAAAAGCGTTCGCGATCGGCTGGCATCCATGTGCTTGGGACTCCCGGGCGTGCTGTGGGTCGATCCGGAACACATGCACCTGACGATCCGCTATATCGGCCAGGTTGATGGGGGGCAGTTTGAGGACATACGATTGGCGCTGGAACATGTCACTTTCGACCCGTTCGAGCTGACGCTGGAAGGTATCGGCTTTTTCCCTTTGCGGCGGCGACCCGAGAAAATCTGGGCTGGCGTGCAGAAAAGTGATGGCCTGGTGCACCTTCGGATACGGGTTGATGCGGCCCTTCGTCCGTGCGGGGTGACTCTCGATACACGAAAGTACCTTCCGCACGTCACAATCGGACGATTCGGTCCGGGGCCCGTCAAAAACGACAACCCCCAGCGGTTGGCATCATACCTCTCGCAATTCAGCCTGTTTCGAACCAATCCGTTCGCGGTAGACCGATTCGGGCTGTATTCCTCGGCCCGTTCCTCAGCCGGGCCGAGCTACTTGGCCGAGGCGTGGTATCCGCCTGATGCAGAAGGAGAGCTATCGGATGAAGCACTACCGTAAGGAGATGTGGTTCTCCATCCCGGACCGACGCGGGTTTGTCAACATTTCCCGCGACGTTCAGCAGGCGGTCGACGACAGCGGAGTGCGCAACGGCCTCGTGCTGGTGAATGCCATGCACATCACGGCCTCCGTTTTCATAAACGATGATGAAGCCGGCCTGCATGATGACTATGATCGTTGGCTGGAGAAACTCGCGCCGCATGCGCCGGTCAACCAGTACCGCCATAACGCTACCGGGGAAGACAACGCCGATGCACATATGAAGCGGCAGATAATGGGGCGTGAGGTGGTGGTGGCCATTACCGACGGGAAGCTGGATTTCGGCCCATGGGAACAGATCTTCTACGGCGAATTCGACGGCCGCCGCCGCAAGCGTGTCCTGGTGAAAATCATCGGAGAATAGTCATTTCGGTAAACTTTCCGACCGAGCCCGCGTACGTGTAGACTATGTTACCCGGAATCGACGGAATCAGCGAGCAGCATAGAGGCTGAAACAAAGGAAGGGATATGGTAACTCGACGGCTGTATGCATTGATCGGTGTATCGGCGCTTGTTCTCGCGCTTGGCGTCATGCTTGCCTGTTCGACAACAGTGACGCCGCCGAAGGCGCGCATCGAAGCGAAAGTCGATACCCTGTTCGGAGTGGAATTGGTCGACAATTATGGGTGGCTGCGAAATAAAGAGAACCCGGAAGTGATCGACTACCTGAAGGCGGAGAACGAGTACGCCGAGTCCGTGATGGCCCACACGGCGAAGGTCCGCGAGGATCTTTACAACGAAATGGTCGGCCGGATAAAGGAGACGGATCTTTCCGTGCCGGTCCGCGACGGCGAGTACTACTACTACACCCGCGACGAGCAGGGGAAAGAGTACAAAATATACTGCCGCAAGAAAGGTCAGGACGGGACTGAAGAAATATTGCTGGATCTGAATAAGGTCGCCGAAGGGAAAGACTATTTGCTGCTCGGTGCGTTTGAAGTCAGCCCGAACCAGCAGTTGCTGGCATACGCGTACGATACGGCCGGCAACGAGGAGTACACGGTTCAGTTCAAAGATCTCGCGACAGGGACGATGCTGGGCGACGTAATCAAAACGACATCGGGTGATATCGTCTGGGCGAACGACAATAAGACGGTGTTTTATACCACCGAAGACGATACCTACAGGCCCGACAAGGTGTGGCGTCACACCCTGGGTTCAATGGCGGCTGATTCGGTGATCTTTCGCGAACCCGATGCTGCGTTCTATGTCGGGGTCGGTCGCACACGCAGTGACCGTTACATCCTGATCGGGACCGGCAGCAACACTACCAGCGAGTACTGGTATCTCGATGCCGACAAACCCAACGCGGCACTCAGCGTGATTGAGCCCAGGAGCCACAAGGTCGAGTACAGCGTTGATCATCACGGCGACTACTTCTACATCACGACGAATGCCGACAGTGCAGTGAACTTCAAGCTCGTGAAGGCCCCTGTTGCCAAACCCGGTAAGGCGAACTGGGTTGATGATATAGCGCACCGCCCGGAGATCAAGCTCGACGGGGTCGATTGTTTTGCGGACTACATGGCCATTTTCGAGCGGCGCAACGGCCTGCAGACGGTCAGTATCCGTACGGTGGCCGATGGCTCGGTCGAACCGGTCCAATTCAATGAGCCGACTTATTCGGTTTCGCCCGGCGATACCCCCGAGTTCAACAGCACGAAACTTCGCTTGAACTTCCAGTCGATGGTGACGCCGCGCACGGTATACGACTACGACATGTCAACCCGCACGCTCGAAATGCTCAAGCAAACCGAGGTGCTTGGCGGTTTCGACCCCGGTCAATACGCCCAGGAACGTATATTCGCGCCTGCTCGCGACGGCGCCGACGTGCCGATGTCGATGGTTTACAAGAAGTCGTTGTTCAAGAAGGACGGAACCAATCCGTTGTATCTGTACGGGTACGGCGCCTACGGCATTAATTCCGACCCCTGGTTCTCGTCCGTCCGTTTGTCGCTTCTCGAGCGAGGTTTCATTATGGTAATCGCTCATGTTCGTGGCGGCGACGAGATGGGACGGCAATGGTACGATGATGGCAAGCTGCTGAAGAAGAAAAACACCTTCACGGATTTTATAGACTGTGCAGACTACCTGGTGTCGCAGCGGTATACGTCACACGATCGTATGGTCATCAGTGGCGGGTCGGCCGGCGGCCTGCTGGTCGGCGCTGTCGTGAACATGCGGCCTGATCTGGCAAAGATCGCGGTGGCCGACGTCCCGTTCGTCGACATCATCAACACCATGCGTGACGAGACAATTCCGCTGACCGTGATCGAATGGGAGGAATGGGGAAATCCAAACGAGGAGGAGTATTTCCACTACATGCACTCCTACTCGCCCTACGACCAGGTCACGGCACAGGACTATCCGTACATGCTGGTTACGGCGGGTCTTAACGATCCACGGGTGGCATACTGGGAACCCGCCAAGTGGGTCGCGAAACTCCGTACGACCAAAACCGACACCAACACGCTGCTTTTCAAGACCGTTATGGAGGGTGGGCATTTCGGAACATCCGGCCGATACGCCCAACTCAAGGAGATCGCGTTTGAGTACGCCTTCATTTTCGACGTACTCGGCGTGGAGATGTAAAGCGCGGGATAGCTCGGTGCTCTGAGGGGGACGGTCCACAACGACCGTCCCCCCTTCAGCATCATTCAGATTTCAGTTCGTTGTCGAGGAATTCAACAAAACCGAGCGCACTCGAACTCGTTCCGTATACGTAGGCGGCACCAACTCCAGAATTTCTATGCGGACGGGTCCTGTCCCCGGCGCAAACGTCCACCGCACGCGCGTGGACAATTCATACATCCAGGCCCGGTAGCGTTCACCCGCCACGGATATCAGGGAATCTGCGGCGACTACTGCAACCGCAATAGTCCGGTCATCGTATCCGCTGTAATAAGAATCGCCGGCTGGTGCGGGGAACTTGAACAAGAGTGACGGCGGATCCGCTTCCCACTCGTACGTGTCGTACACTCCGTCGTCGGCATTGCTCCACCAGAACCGCCAGGACTCGGCACCCGGACCGTCGAGCGACCTTGTCACCACCACTTCGTACCAATCTGTGCCCAGCCAGGTAGTCTGTTTGGCGACGTAAATCGAGTCGATGGCGCCGTCAATCGCGGTACCGTTGTCGTCGTACAGCTGACTGTCAAATCGCCACGTATTCCCGATCGCGAGCGGAAGCAGGTCCGGTGAACCGACCGGGGACGGGGAAGAGGTTGATTTGGTCGGTGCATCGTCGGTACATGCTGTCAGAACCGAGATCATGATTGCACAACATAGAAGGGCTTGGAGGCCGCGGCTCACGTGTATTGATTGGCAGTATCGCATAGGCGGCACCGATCATACGGGCAGGTCGACGGCCAGTGCGGCTCCCAGAATGCCGGCGTTGTTGCCGAGCGCCGCGCACTCAATACGCGCGCGCGTGTTCAGGTAGGGCCGGAACGACGAGAAGTTTTCGCTGACCCCACCGCCGAGGACGATTAGGTCGGGACTGACGAGTTTCTCTATCTCTTCAAGGTAGCGGTTGAGTCGCGCTGCCCAGGTGGGCCAGTCGAGATGTTGCCGGGTGCGAACCGATGCAGCGGCCAGCTTTTCGGCGTCGTCGCCGAGAAGCTCAATGTGTCCGAACTCGGTGTTGGGAAAAAGCCGTCCCCGATAAAAGAACGCCGAGCCGATGCCGGTCCCGAGTGTCAACATCAGCACAACTCCACCGTCGTTGCCACACTCCGAGCGTGCTGCTCCGAACCGAAGTTCAGCGAGTCCTGCCGCATCGGCGTCATTAATCACGGCGACCCGGTCCTGTACGATCGACCGAATCAGCTCCATCGCGTTCACGCTCAGCCACTGCTTCGATACATTGGCGGCGGAGAGACACAGACCGCGTTTCACCACACCCGGATAGCCGAGTCCGACCGGGCCGTGCCACTCGAGCTCTCGGATCATCCCGGCGATAGCGGAAACAGCCTCATCTGGGCCGGTGTCGAGGGACGATTCCCGGCGGACCACATCGGAGACCAGCCGGCCGCCGGTTACGTCGACGATTGCCGCCTTGAACGAGCTGCCGCCGAAGTCAATACCGAGTATGTGATGCAGGTCGGGTACGTCCATGACAACACTCCGGGAGTCAAAAGAAAACGGTCGCTATCCAAGAAAGCGACCGTTGTGAATTCAGCAAGTCAATTCTGGCGACTAGTCTTCTTCCAGCATCCGGTAGACACGGTTTTCGAGCATGAGCAGTTGACCGGGGTTTTGCGTGAGTTTTACCATTCCCAGCAACTCAGTCATCGAAGCTACCTCTTCGACCTGCTCTTCGACGAACCAATCGGCGAGAACGCGTGTCGCATGGTCTTTCTCTTTGACGGCCATGTCGGAGATCTCGTTCCAGTCGTTGGTGACCTTCTTTTCGTGCTCGAGCGCGCCGTTGATGATCTCCTCAGCGGATTTGTACTTGGTCTTCGGAGCGTTCATCGCCGACAGCACGACCGCCGCGCCCTGGTCGACCAGGTACTTCGCGATCTTCTCGGCGTGCTCGCGCTCTTCTCCGGCCTGTTTGTGGAACAGCTTGGCAAAGACGGTGAGACCCATGTCCTCAAAGGAGAAGCTCATCTGCTGGTAGATCCAGAACGCATAGTACTCATTGTTGACCTGCTCATTCAAGCGGTCAGCCATTTTCTTCGAGATCATCATCGTCGTGTCTCCTTATCGTTCATTGCAGTGTGATCGTTTCATAGTGATTTCTGAAACAGGCGTGGCTCGACGCCAGTTCCTCAATAAGAATCAATCCGAGCGAAAAGCAAGCGGATTTGCCAAGAGGAGATGAGAAACCGGAGAAGTTTGCCTGTGATTCGCAAAGAGAAATGAAATTCGATTTCAGAATGACTACTTCACGAGCACCATTTTCTTCGAAAGACTCGCTGATCCGGTGGAGAGCCGATAGAGATACACGCCCGATGCAACCGGTCTGCCGTGATCGTCGGTCCCATCCCATTCCACCCGGTACCGGCCGGCCGGAAGGAGACTCTGTGTGAATTGCCTCACCGTGTGTCCAAGGATATTGAAAATGGCCAGCTCTACGGCAGACTGGCTCGTGAGATCGAATGTGATTGTGGTGCTTGCGTTGAATGGATTTGGGTAGTTCTGTTCCAACGCCGCTGCGGCAGGCAAACCCGACGACGATTGCTCGAACACGGCGGTCATAGCGTCCCCTCGGATTTTGACCACGTAAACGTCGGAGCCACCATAGCTGTACGAGTAAGAATACCCGGCCGCCAGCGTATTGCCGTCCGCCGTCGGCACGACCGCCCGGGCATAGTCGGATTCGGTGCCTCCAATCGTACGGGACCAGACGGGGTCGCCGTCGTCCGTGATACGCGTGAGTAATATGTCGATCTTCCCTGCGCCACTCGATTCGGATGTGCCGGCCAGAATCCACCCATGGTCCGGAGTAGCCGCCACTGCGTAACAGCGGTCATCTTTAGCGCCTCCATACCAGTTCTGCCATAGCAGCACACCGTCGGCATCAGTCCGCGCGACGTAGCAGTCATAGAAACCTGAGCCGTACGAGGCGGTTGCACCCGCGATCAGGAAGCCCCCGTCGGCCGCGGCCTCGACAGCCTGCCCGATATCGGCACGGGACCCTCCGTAAGTAGCAGTCCATATCGTGTCCCCCAACGTGTCCGTTCTGATCGCATAGATACTGCTGTACCCGTCACCGAATGACCCAGTGGATCCGACCACGATGTATCCGGGATTGATGCCGGCAACGGTGCGAACCGCCATCCCGGTTTCACCGCCGGTTCCGCCATACGTGCGCTGCCAGCGTACCAGTCCGTTTTTGTCGGTACGGATAAGCAGGATGTCGTCATATCCCGCACCGGAAGACGATGTCGTACCGGCGATGATAAAACCACTGTCCGGCAGACAGCGGACAGAATTGCCTATGTCGTCTGATGTACCGCCGAAACTGCGGGTCCACATCACGTGGCCGGTTCCGCTCACCTTAAACAGGCAGACGTCGCGACCACCGTTGCCGAAAGACTGAGTCGACCCGACCACCACAAAACCGTCGTCGGCCGACGATACAATGTCGTAGGCGTGATCGCTGGAGCTGCCGCCCCAGGTAACCGACCAGAGCGTATCGCCAAGCGAGTCGAGCCGCAGAACATAGGTGTCATAATCCCCGGCGCCGAACGAAAACGTAGAGCCGGCCAGTACAACGCCATTGTCAGCTACCGGGCACATGCCATAACCGACATCGTTGAGCAGACCGCCGTACCCCGTCTCCCACATCAACTCCTGGCAATACACTGCCATTGGCGATGCCTGCGTCAGGGCAACAAAGCCCGAAATCGCGAGTATCCTGTTCAATTGTTGCACACTTACTGAATCGGCCGGCACGGGTCGGTTCTTAACCGTTGAAACCTGTTTCATTTCGGGCGGTAGGGGTCCATTCCTGCAGGCCACTCGCCGCTATCCTCCTTTTCACTTCACTCCGCCTCTTCATGACTTACCGTAACTCGTTCTTATGCAATGAATTGGTATCCGGGGAGGGGGCGGCATCCCGCTTGCGCGCCACGTGTTTCAAAACGGACATGAAACACTGTAGATAGAGGGTCATCTCGATGAACTCACCAGTGAGTAAAATTGTCGTAGCCCTGCTGCTGCTGGCCTGTGTATCGGGCGCTGAGGCGCAGGAGGTAGGGATAATTCAGGCCGTGGCGACAGTCGTGTCGTCGATGTCTGTTCAAGGCAGTCACGACCTTGACTTTGGAGCGGTTACCCCCGGAGTGCCGAAGTCAATCGACAAAGCAACGGTTGGCTCCGCCGGGGAATGGCAAGTTACGGGAGCGTCGCTGGCCGAAGTATCGGTGACCTTTGATTTGCCGCCGGCTCTGAGCCATGTGTCGAGCGGTTCTACCATGCCGGTGAGCTTCAACTCCACGGCCGCGTCGTTTGATGATGGCTCCGGGAGTCAGATCGCGCCAACTGGTGTGATTAACCCAAACGGTCCGAATGTGCTGAACCTCGGTGGCTCGGGTGAATTGTGGATTTGGATCGGCGGCACCGTAACGCCAGCCGTGTCACAGACCGGCGGCGACTATAGTGCGGACATAACGATGACCGTAACGTATACGGGGAATTGATCTTCGCACCCAGTCCACCGTCCTCTGGCGGGCAGCTTGACATGATTCGGATGAACGGTATCTTGGAATCGTGCACACATCACGATTTCCGGGTACCGAATGTTGACAAAAACTCAGTGGGTTGCGCTATACGTGTTGGTTATCGGTACGGCTATTGGTGCTTCCTTCGCCCAATCCGCGGACCGATGTCCACCCCTATCGGTCTCGTCGACCATTCGGGTCCGGGCCACCGTGATCTCGCCGCACGGCATCACGACTGATTCCGCGAGAGAAGTCCTCGATGTCTGGGCCACGCCTTCGAACGTTCCTGCTGTGCAATATCACACCTCCTTCGATCCGACAAGGACAAACCTTACGGTTTCCGAGGACACTTCGCCGCCTCACCGATTGCCGTTCGTTTACGGACAGTGCAGGATCCCGAAGGCGGATACCCTTTGGAACGGCGCTGATACCGTATTTGTCTCCGTTATCTACGCTGACCAGTAACCCAACTCTGCATCCTCTTGTCGTTTTGATGTTGCGTCGTGGGCATGGTACTGCGATGTTTCGGCGATGTATGCACGCCGAGTACTGACAAAGATTGTTCGAACGGCACCCGTTCTGGCGGCGGCAACAATGCTGCTGCCGGGGGTAGCTGTGGCGCAAAGCGTGGTGGTCAACCAGGACCTCACTTTCGGCTACGTGTATCCGGGAGTTCCGAAAGAGGTCGACCAGGCGACGGCTGGTTCGGCAGCAGAGTTTCTGATCACCGGGACAGCGGGCGATGAAGTCAGCATCAGCTTTGCGCTCCCCACTTATATGAGTCAGAACGGTTACACCATGCAGATATTGTTTCCGCAGACCGGTTGCGCTCTCGATTCCAGCTCCACCCCGGACCAATCTTCACCGCCTGTCGATGACCTTGATCCATATGATGTTATCACATATCGCCTGGGGTCTGCGGGCCTGACCGTCTGGCTGGGAGGAAAGGTAGTGCCGAAGCTTGCTCAGCCGCCGGGCGACTACTCCGCAGATATCGTTGTAACTGTCGCTTATACCGGGCTTTAGGACCGAATCTCCATCCTGTTCAAGAATCGATCAGAGTTTGGATCGTTCCCATAATTAATGGGCTTTCCCCCTGAACTTCCGCTGAGCGGCGTTCGATCAATGGATAAAGCGAACGCTGCGAGGCTCGCTGAATACAGGGATACGTACTTAACAAGGCTCAGATAAACATGGAGAGCAACATGGACAGGAAGAGAAATCATCGCGCAGTGTCGACCGTGACCGCGATCGCGGTTGGTCTGGTAATGGTCGTTACGGGTGCGGCGTTCGCGAACGATGTCGGCATCGGCAACGCGACAGCGACGGTTGCCACCGCATTGGCGATCACGACGCCGGCCGATCTCGATTTCGGAACAGTCTACGCGGGCGTCGCTAAGACGCAGGCCAAGGATGCTGCCGGTGCAGGCGTCTTTACGGTGACGGGTCAGCCGGCCCAGCCGTTCCAGGCGTTTCTGAACCTGCCGGAGTACCTGTGGGACAACACGTCGAAGCAGCGTCTCGACCTCACCTTCACGGACACGGATGCCGGTCTTGATCTTACCGGTAACGCCACGCCGGCATCGTACGTGGGCGCCGACTTTGATCCGCGTAACCTCGGCTCGATCACCATCGCTGCCGGCCAGACCACGGCAAACATCTTCCTCGGCGGTAAGGTGACCCCAAAAGCCTACCAGGCTTCAGGAACCTACACGGCCGACATCGTTCTGACTGTCTGGTACGAAGGTGACTGATTAGCAATCAGTTAGACAACAAGCTATAGTTTCGGGAAACCGGCCCCAGGGCCGGTTTCTTTTTGCCCGAGCCGGCTGCACCCCATTAGGGAAAAAACGCCAGCCTGTTAAGATTTTGCACAGTTGGTCGATCACATAAGTGACCAACGGTTCACCGCCATGACGGCCGGTGTACGAATTTTGAACAGGAGGCCAGTCGCGAAATGCATAGGCAGCACTTCGCAGGTATCCCGAATCGGCGGACTCTCATCGGCCTTGGTGCTACCCTGCTGATAGCTGCGGCGTCGACCACAGCAGACGACGTTGCTATAGGCTCGGCGACAGCAACCGTGGTGCAGGCGATAACCGTCAGCGCCACGGCTTCGCTCGCATTCGGGACTGTTTATCAGGGAGTCCCCGTGGCGATTGCCAACGACGATGCGGACGCCGGTATCTTCACGATCACGGGATCCGGCGGCGCGCGCGTGTTGATCTATTTCCAGTTGCCGGAGTATCTCTCGCTGTCCGACAACAGCGATCGCATGAATATCGTCTTCGGCCCCACCGGGTGCTCGATCGACTCGACCGGCTCCGGCAATCCCGGGGGCGCATGGGGCGGCGGATGGCCGGACATAAGCCCCTACGGCATTCCCTCGGGAACGGCGATCGGCGGCGGTGGTACTACCAGCGTCTATCTCGGAGGAACGGTCTATCCGCGAATCGGTCAGCGCGCCGGCTCATATGAGGCGGACATCGTAATCACAGTGGCCTACGAGGGCACGTGATTATGGTTGAGAAACCTCGCACCGTGGACATAGCTTGTAGCAAAGGGAAGACCACAGTACCGACAGGAAGTCCTGAGATGACAGTTACAAATACGTTCGTATCACGGAAGTTATTCACGCCGATCGTGACGATCGTCGTGCTGCTCGCCGGTATCGCCGTGGGCACCGCCACCGCAGGCGTGCTGGTGGCGCCGACAGTCGTATTTATCTCCGACAACAACCGGACCGGACGGCTGGAGGTCCAGAACACCTCAAACGAACCGAGGGAGATCAGCGTACGGCTGGCGTTTGGGCTGCCCGAATCGGACAGTCTCGGCAACGTGTATGTCCAGCTACAGGACAGCAACATAACCCATCCTCGTTCGGCGGTGGACTGGGTGAAAGCGTTTCCCCGAAGGATTGTCGTTCCGCCCAACGGTACCCAGGTCATCCGGCTGGTCGCGCGCCCGCCACAGGACCTTCGGGATGGGGAATACTGGGCGCGGATAGTCGTCACGTCGCGTGAGGGCGCCGGCAGCCTGCCGTCCCCCGGGGATGACGACCAGATTGCCACCCGGCTCAACATGGTGATGCAAACCGCCATCATGCTCAAGTATCGGAACGGCGATTGCGTCACTCATATGGAGCTGACCGACCGCTCGGCACGACTCACGGAGAAGGGCGCCGAGGTGATGCTGGGTATGCGAAACACCGGCAACGCCTCTTACATGGGCGTCCTGCGATGTGTGCTGGCCGACGGCGACGGCCGAACCGCGGCGGAGAAGGAGTTCAACATCGCGGTCTATGACGACCTCCTGAGGCGCGTCGACATGGAATTTGACCGCACGCAGTTCAGGGGACCGTTCACGCTCGATGTGAAGGTAACGAGCGAGGGGCGCTCCGACGTTGCGCGCGAAGATATGCTGGCGGGAAACGACGTCACCTACACCATGACGGTAGAGTAACGGAAAGCGACGGCATCCGCACGGAATGAGTATTGTCTATGCGCACACGATCCTGCATACGCACTGTACGTGTGATGTCCGCTGTGGTCTTCTGGACGATTGGACTCATTCTCACTGTTTCGGCTCGCGCACAACAGCCACAGCACGAGGAAATTGTTGTGACGTTCGAGGTTCAGCGCCTACTCAAGTCGGATCTGTTCGTGCTGTATGACGGCCAGTCGATTTTTCTGCCGCTGATCGAAACCTTCCGCATGCTCGATCTCAACGCACAGGTCGATTTGAACAACCAAATTGCATACGGCTTTTTCATCAATCAAAACCAGCGCTATGAACTGGATCTCAAAGCGCATGTCGCCCGCAGTCACCTGGGGGAGTTCGCGCTGACGCCGTCCGACTACATCACCACGCCGTACGAATTGTACCTGAAGATCGATTTGTTCGAGGCGTTTTTCGGGTTGGACCTGGCGTTCGATTTTTCAATGTTGCGCGTCTACATGAAGCTCGATCAGGATCTTCCCGCATGGCAGAAGCTCCAGCGCAAAATGGCCCAGGACAAACTTCGCCGGGAATCAATCGCGTTGCGAGATGTCCGGGACCTGCCGCTCAGCCGGCGATACCTTGCCGGTGGTTCGCTGGACTGGACGGTTTCTTCGAATCCGCTGGACGACGATCATTACTATGACGTGACGGCGGGGGGAGTCGTATTGGGCGGCGATCTGACCGTCGCCGCCTCCGGCAATACGGCGCAGGGATTGTCGGCCGACCGCATCAACCCGCGCTGGCATTACTATGTTGAGAATAACGACTGGATTACCCAGGCTGAACTCGGCAAGGTATCTACGCCCGGTCCGCTGGCCCGAAGTCTCGATGGCGGCTTGATAACCAACCGGCCGCAGGTGCAGCGTCAGTACTTCCAGACAGTCCGCCTCAACGGTTTTCTCGGAGACGGTTGGGAGGTCGAGCTCTATGTCGACAACAAACTCACCGACTTCATGTACACCAATCAGAACGGGGAGTACGACTTCAACCTCGACATCGTTTACGGTTCCTCGCTGGTCACACTCAAGATGTACGGGCCGAACGGCGAACTGCGAACCGAAGAGCATTTCATCGCGATTCCGTACAACCTGATACCCAAAAATGCCGTCGAATACACCGTTGCCGGAGGAGAAATCGACCGCGGGTTCGAGACCGGTACATTCGCCCAGGGGACCGCGTACTACGGTGTTTTGGATAACGTGACGGCGGGCGTTTCAGCGGACATCCCGGTGACCACGCCCGATAGTTCGAGGTTGACGATGGCGGCCGATGTCACATATCAACCGCTGACCAATCTCACCATTAACTCCCGATTCTCCCCGAATAATGAGGCCGGGCTCGCGGTCAATTTCAGCCAGTTATCGGTCATCAGCCTGAGCGCCGAGGCGACACGCTATTTCGAAAACCCGGTTCGTAATTACACGGAGCGGGACTACAGCCTCTCGTTTGCGGCGTCGGCGCCGCTCCGGATCAAGGGACGCTATTTTGGGTTGCGGTACAATGTACTGCATGAGGCCCGGCAGTCGGTCAGGACGACGAGCATGTCTTACGGGTTCAGCGCCGCCCTGCCGCTGGTGTCGCTGAACTACCTCGGACGGACGAAGCTGACCGCCAACGAGACGCGCACGTCGGCGATCACCAGCAGCCAGCTGATCGTCTCGCCGACTTTCATCCGATGGATTCGTCCACAAGTGAGGCTCGATTACGAACACGACACCAACCGGTTCAGCCGCTACGCCATATTCCTGTCGAAGCGCCTGTTTCGGCCGGTCCAGGCGACGCTGTCGTTCGAACGGAATGAACTTACCCGGTCGAATCAGTTTTCTGTCACGCTCGACGTCCTCACGGATTTTGTCGGCCTCACCAGCCGTGTGAGCCGCAGCAGTACGGACACGCGATGGAACCAGATGCAGCGTGGATCGGTGCAGTATGATGATGCGGCCAAAAGCGTTCGATTCGAACGGCGAAACCAGGTGGGATACGGCGCGGCAGTCGTCCGACCGTATCTCGATCGCAACCACAACGGCGAGTACGACGGCTCCGATGAATACCTGCCGGGCATGCGTGCGAAGATCCAGGGCGCCGGCGGACGACCCATGGGAAGAGACCGCGTCTACTACTACGATCGCCTTCGCGCGTACGACAACTACCTCGTTCAAATCGATCAGTACAGCCTGGATAACCCGCTGCTGAAACCCACGCACGAGAATTTCCGCGTTACGGTGAGTCCGAACATGGTGACGGAGATTAAAGTACCGGTCGTTATGGCAGGCGAGATCAACGGGTCGGTTGCACGCCGAACTGAGCAGGGCGACAACGGTATAGGCGGTGTTCGGGTATTGTTATACAATGTCTCAAAGGAAACGGTCACCGAAGTGACCAGTTTCAACGACGGGGAATTCTACTATCTCGGGCTGCTGCCGGGTCAGTACCGGGCCTATGTCGATCCGGCCCAACTGGAGCGGTATGGGTACGTGAGCATTCCTGCACAGATCGAATTCGATGTGGCGCCGGTCGATGGCGGCGCCGTTGTGGATGGCATAGACTTCGTGCTCGTGCCCACTGACGGACGATGATCAGACCCGGGCCGACAAGGTCGCGATCTTTTTTGGTGCGTTCCCTTATAAAAATCCCGTTTACTAACGGTACCAAACCATAACTCCGATCCGATCGGGCGCATAAGGGACGACATGTACCAGTTTGTTACTTCAGTGCGGCTCCACGATACCGACGCCGCCGGATTGCTGTTTTTCGCCAACCAGTTCAAGATGGCGCACGACTGCTATGAAAGCTTCTTGTACGACAACGGACTCAGCTTCCTTACTATTCTCGCGGAGCGCGATTACCTGCTGGCGATCGTTCACGCCGAAGCCGACTTCACGAAAACTCTGGCGGTCGGCCAGGAGCTGACCATTGAAATGAAGACCAGCCGGATCGGCAATACGTCATTCACGCTCGGCTACCGCATACTCAGCGACGAGGGCGAGGTGGGCACCGTCTCAACGGTACATGTTTGTGTCGACGTCGACACGGGGCGAAAGCGGGCGTTGCCGGAGGAACTCGTAGAAGTTCTCGAAGAACTGTGATCAGGACTTCGGAGAGTCGCCCGTTGACAGCAGTCGCGCGAATTCGGAACGGAGCGGCTTAAGGCCCGTTCCGGCAATCGATTCAGGCCAGGGGAGGTAGCGGACCGGCATGGCATATCGAGGGATCAAGGGTGTCAGCGACCTGCGCATGTCCTCGGCCTGCAACAGAGTTCCGGCCGGCGTTTTCACGAATGCCACGGGACGGTGACCGTATTCGGCATCTTCTATCGGCACGACCAGCGCATCTTCGACACCATCGAGTGAGCACAAAGCCCGCTCAATCATCTCCGGCATCACATTCTCACCACCCGAGACGAACATATTATCACGGCGACCAAAAACGGTAAGATACCCCTCCCGGTCGAATCTTCCCAGATCGCCGGTAGCAAACCAGCCGTCATCATCCACCGGTCGCGTGATCTCGTCCTTTTTGACATAACCCGCGAACAACGTCTGGCCTCGAACCAGAATCTCCCGCTGTTCGTTGATTTGAATCTCGCGATACTCAAGCGGGCATCCCGATGTTGCAAGTCGCGCGGGAAGATCCTGGGGACTCGTTGTGGTCACTTGCGATGCCATCTCTGTCAGCCCGTAGCTCTTGTAAACGGGCAGGCCGTAATCGCAAGCGCGGTGAATCAGGACATCCGGTACCGTGCTGCCGCCGACCAGAAGGGCCTTAATCTGCCGGGATAACGTCTTCAGATCCTCACCGGCGCTCAGAAGTCGGCGCAACTGAGTCGTGACCAGCGACAGGTGCGTGACGCGATAGCGCCGTATTGCTTCCAGCGTGTGTTCGTCACGCGCAGCGACAACCACCGCTCCGCCCCCCGCAAGGGCGCGGAAGAGGATCCCCAGCCCGCCCACGTGATAGAGCGGCAGAGAAAGCAGCCATCGATCACCGGGACCAAAGCGAATATTGCGATTCGATCCCAGCGCATTGAAGTGGTAGTTGCCCAACGTATGCAGTACAGCCTTCGGCTCAGCCGCGCTTCCCGATGTAAACACAATCCCGGCGGGCGCGTCCGGCGAGCGAAGCGGCGGATCGACAACAGGCTCATCATGCGAATCACGCGCCGCGGTCTGCACGTCTTCGATTCTAATAATGAGTCCGTGTTTCAAGTCGCGTTCAGAGATGACTGCTTTTGCGCCGATACTTTCGATGGCATCGACATGCATCGCCATGGGCCAGCGCGTATTCAGTGGACAAAACACCACCCCCAGCCTCACGCACGCTGCGATAGCGAGGACCATTGCTGCGCTGTTCTCCATTACCAACGCCAGGCGATCGCCTTCGCGGAGCCCGTGGTCGGTCAGCAGATGCGCCACGGCTGACGTCTGCCGGTCGAAGCTATCGAATGACTGCGCTCGCGCCGGATCGACCAGCGCGGTATGACCGCAAAAAAGCCGGGCCGCCTCGACCACCGGGCAGGGGATTCTATTCGTCATAGACCTCCTGCAGTCGGGCGGCATCGACCGACCGAAGCACAGCCATTGCCGTGTCAACGGAGATTCGGCCGTTGATCATACGGAGCGGCGTCTGTGAAGGTTGGTGGTCAAACCAACTGATCGTATCCAGCCCCGCAGCGACATCATCTTTTGTCATTGCGGCTGCCAGGTTCACCAGACCGGCAACACCAACGGCAGATTCAACGGCAGAACTCACCACCGGGGTCACGCCGGCATTGAGGGCGCGGCGGGCAAAACGCATTGCCTTCTCTAGTCCACCCAAAACGGTCGGGCGAAGAATTACAGCCGAAAGCCCTGCAAACACCGGCAGCTGTTCGGGCGCAAGTCCCACAACAGACTCATCGAGCGCTACCGGCACTCCGGTGATCCGGGCGAAGTCGGAGAGACGAGTGGGGTCGGCCAGTGGCTCTTCGAGGTATTCGAGTGGGATGCCGTTGATGTCGTTGGCGAACCGGACTGCGTCGACGAATTCCCACGCGCGGTTGGCGTCGAGTCGAATTGTAACGCTTCCACCCAGTCGGGAAAAGGCATGATGCACCGTAGCGACATCCTCCGAGATCGATTGACGCCCAACCTTCACTTTCACCGCCGGATATCGTCCTTCACGAACGCGCACGATCTCATTGTCGATATTCTCGAAACCGCCGGCAATAAGCCCGTTGACGGCCACACTCGGCCGTGGCGCGGAAGTCAGCAGATTTGCCACCGCTTCTCCGCGCTGTGCCGCCAGCAGACACAGAACGGCATTCTCCACGCCGGTTCTGACTGATGGAGGAAGGTCAAACGCACCCAGCCATCGATCAAAGCCACCCGACAGTTCCTCGACGCAATCCGGGACCGTGTACCCTCGCAGAGTACGCCGCAGACTTCTGGTTGCCGCAACGGCGGCCTCGCGATTTTCCACGCTGAATCCCGGCAGCGGAGCAATCTCACCCCATCCGCTGTCACCGCCACACCCGAGGCGAATAAGAATCCCTTCACGCTCATGGTAGCTCTGCCCGCGAAAAACCAAGGGGCGGTTGAGAGAGAGTCGATACGTGTAAATGTCGAAAGATTCTATATCCATCGCATCCACCCCAAACAGAAAAGGGCGCTGTAAAGCAACAGCAGGCGCCCGGTGGCAGCGAGAGTGTTATTCAGTGCCGAGCCCTTTTGATGGCGCATGTCCGATACACTTGGCAACGCTACCGGAAGTACTGCAACGGCAGCCAGCACGGTCACGGGGCCATCTCCGAAAGCGAACAGATATACAGGCACCAGGCAGGCTGCGCTGACAGCGAGAACGTACTCTCCAAAGGCGAACGACCTGCCGAAACGTACGGCGAGCGTGCGTTTTCCGGCCACCCGGTCGTTGTCAATATCACGGAGGTTGTTGACCGTCAGGATTGCCACCGAGAACAATCCGGGCGCCAGCCCGGCAACCAGGACCGATTCCGTTATTGCCAGCGTCTGCACGTAATACGTACCTCCAACCGCAACGGGGCCGAAGAAAATGAGGACGAACAAGTCGGCCGAACCATTATAGGCAAGTGGGGACGGACCGGACGTGTACAATGCGCCGAACAGGATAGACGATAACCCGATCACGACGACCGGCCATCCGCCGCGGTAGACCAGGTAGACGCCGATCAAAAAAGCGAGCCCGAATATAAGAATTGCCGCATTGCGAACGGCGGTGGGGGACACGAGCCCGGCTTGTGTGATACGGACAGGACCGACCCGCTCAGCGGTGTCGGTCCCCTTGACAAAATCCGCGTAGTCGTTGGCGTAGTTGGTGCCGATCTGAATCAGCAGCGCCCCGCACAATGCTGCCACAGCCGCCCAGAGATGAAAGCCCCCGTCGACATACGCCATCACGGTCCCGATGAAAACCGGGGCAACCGCGGCCGGCAACGTCTTTGGACGTGCTGCTAATAGCCAGACGCTCAACGATACGGAGCTCATGGGAGCCACTTTCGTTCACGGCCTGCGGGGAAATTTCGAAAAGTCGGGCGAACGTTTCTCGACGAACGCATTGCGCCCTTCCTGACCTTCTTCGCTCATGTAAAACAGCATGGTTGCGTTTCCGGCCAGCTCCTGCAGTCCCGCCTGGCCGTCACAGTCGGCGTTGAGGGCTGCCTTGAGGCAGCGGATCGCTATCGGTGAATTGGCGAGTATTTCGCGACACCACTGAACCGTTTCCTCCTCGAGTCGTGCCAGCGGCACGACCGCGTTCACCAGTCCCATATCGAGAGCCTGTCGAGCGTCGTATTGCCGGCAGAGGAACCAGATTTCGCGGGCCTTTTTCTGGCCGACAATCCGTGCCATGTATGAGGCGCCATACCCGCCATCAAATGACCCAACCCTGGGTCCTGTCTGTCCGAAAATCGCGTTGTCGGCGGCGATCGTCAGATCCGCCATCAAGTGCAGTACGTGTCCTCCACCGATCGCGAAGCCGGCGACCATGGCGATGATCGGCTTGGGGCAGGTCCGCATTTGTCGCTGGAATTCAAGGACATTCAGGCGATGCACGCCCGACTCATCCTTGTAGCCCGAATCGCCGCGAATCTTCTGGTCGCCCCCCGAACAAAACGCCTTCTCGCCCTGGCCCGTGAGGATGACAACGCCGATCGATTGGTCCTCGCGTGCATCGGCAAGCGCCTGCGACATTTCCGTCACGGTCAATGGCCGGAAAGCGTTGCGCACTTCCGGGCGGTTGATGGTGATTTTGGCGATCCCGTCGGTCTTGTGATACTGGATATCCGAAAACGTACCGGCTGTGACCCAGGCAATTGCGCTCATGACGTCCTCGACAACAAAAACGATTCAACTTCCGTGCAGAAACGGTCGGGCTGTTCGAAGTGAACGGTGTGACCGCTCCCCGGTATGATACGAACTTCAGCGTGCGGGCACAAGCGGCTCATTCGATCTGCCAGCACTCGGAACTTGCCGTCAAACTGCCCTACGACAAGCCTGATCTCCTGATTGATCTCCGGCAACAGATCCCAGTACGACTCCTGTGAACCCGTACCCATGAGACGCAGTGATCGGGACAACCCGGTCGGATCGCCCCGAAGCCGTCGCTGCAGCAGGCGCTCAAAACGGCCTCCGTGCGTCCGCATGCCCGCAAACATCGGCTGATCGTACCATCGCATCAGAAATGCCGACAGGCTGGTGGTCTCGATCTCCCTCGCCCGCTTGTCGTCGAGCTCTCTCCGCGCTTCGCGTTCCACGCCATCTTCAATTCCGGGTGTAGTCGATTCCAGTACAGTTCTCCCGAACCGGTCGGGGAAGTGAATCAGCAGATGGATCGCCAGCCGCCCTCCCATGGAATAGGCAATCAGGTCGCACGTGGAAATCTTGAGATGATCGAGGACATCGATAACGGCCCCGGCACACGTCGCCATCGCGAACCACTTAACTCCGACCGAAGCCGACTCGCCGTGCCCGGGCAGGTCAATCGCGACCGTTCGGTACTGCCCGGACAGCCGCCGCTCTACGTCGTGCCAATCCTCCTTCGACCCGGTAAATCCATGCAGAAGCAAAACCGCGGGACCGTCTGGCCGCCCCCCTTCGTGAAACGCAAGCACGGGAGTGGTGCTGGTCATGACGGCATCACTCCGGTACGAGTTCGCCCACCGAGCGTTCGACTCGCCTTATCAAATCTGCAGTGGTTCGGCGGTCCACAGGTATTTCAATTATTATCGATGTTCGCGAGCTGCGTTGCTCGACATAGGCAATTTGGAAGTCGTCAAGTGTCTGGACACAACGGTAGGCAAGGTCAAATTGCGCTGCTGCGTTCTCGAACTTCATGCCGTGCGGGGTCGTGAAGTAGCGCTCGAATACATCACCGTGCTCGGCGATCGGCAGAAGCGAGAAGATGCCCCCACCGTCGTTATTAAGGACGACAATTGTCACCGGGTGCGGCGATGTCCTGACGAGGGCCAGCGAATTGAGATCATGAAGCAGCGCCAGATCTCCCGTCAACAGAGTTACTGGCCTGGCCTGACCCTGCGCGAAGCCCACCGCCGATGCGACCGTTCCATCTATGCCGCTCGCCCCCCGGTTTGCACCAATCGGGACCAAGGCGCTCGATGACGCGCCGTACATGTCCATCAGTCTGATCGGAAGGGAACTTGCCAGCCACAACGCGTGATGTCGATCCATAAGCTGTGACAAGAGATGAGTGATGGCAGGCTCAGTGAGCGCGCCGTTGGCAATCAGCGGATCAACGGTCTCTGCGACCAGTTCAGAACGTGATTGCCAGGCCGCCAGTTTCGACGTGGGGGACGCGGACGGTACCTGCTTCACCAATTCGTGGCAGACCCGGGAGATTGCAGCGTGAATGCGGTCTGTAACCTGATGGTTCGGATCGAAGTCCCGCAGGTCGCCATCGATGCACACGTACCTCGTGGGACGGATCCGTTCCAGCCACTGCAACAGGCGCTTTGAAATCACTCTCCCACCCGCGTGGATCACCACCGACGGCGTCAGGTCCGTTTGCATGGCTTTTGAGTGGAGAATCAGGTCGTAGTTTGGAATGACATTCGGGTGCTGCAGTCCAAGTCGGAGGCCGGACTGAATGTCGGGGAGTGCCGGCCAGCCGGTTGCTTCGCTCAATGCGAGAACGGCGTCGCGGTCGGCCTCCGACGTCAGCATTCCGGCGACAATGATTCCGTCGGCCGTGCCGGCGATGATGCCGGACACCGTGTGCACTGCTGTTTGATCGACGCCGCCGTCTGGATCGGTCGAGCGTGACCATGGGGACGATCCCGACCCCCACGCTTCAATACTCTTGAGATATGTAGTGTAATCACGGCCATCGTCGGTTGGCGCCAACGGCTCCCGGAACGGGCAATTGATGTGTACCGGTCCGCGTGGAACAGTCATGGCCGCGCGGGCTACCCGGTCTATCCGTGACAACAGAGTCGTGGCTGATATCTCAGGATCGGGACACGGCAGCAACAATTCGTATCGGGCGTAGTGCGAAAAAATACCCGGCTGCACGATCGTCTGGTTGGCGCCGCAGTTCTGCAGTTCGGGAGGACGGTCGGCGCTCAGGACTATCAACGGGAGGCGATCCATCGACGCTTCCACTACTGCAGGTAAATAGTTGGCGACGGCGGTGCCCGACGTACAGATCAATACTGCTGGGCGCGATGTCGCGCGCACATAGCCGACCGCCGCGAACGCGGCGCCGCGTTCATCAAAGTGAACCACCGTCGTGACGCGCGGATTTCGGGCGGCTGCGACAGTCAGCGGTGTCGATCGCGAACCCGGAGAAACGAAGCAGTGTGAGATGTCGTGTCGGACTAACTCCTCGATGAGAATCGACGCCCACAGAGCGTTGAAGTTGACCGTGCTTACTCTCATGACTCGATCAGGGGACGTATCAGTGCAGCAATCTTGTTCTCGAGTTCCTCCCATTCGTCGTCAGACCGTGATCCGTCGACGATTCCCGCTCCTGCATACAAACGGATATCTCCGGGCCGCGCCAATGCCGATCGAATTGCCACGGCGAATTCTGATCGATCGGCGGCGATCCACCCGACCGGTCCCGCGTACCAGCCACGATCAAACGGTTCGAGTTCCGCGATCAGATCCATCGCTTCATTGACCGGCAAACCCGCGACCGCAGGTGTGGGGTGCAAGGCTGATAGAATGGTTGCATCGCACGGAACTCCACCGTCGTCGGTCTCAGCCAGACGCCCCATAATTCGCGCATACAAATGCTGCACCTGCGGTGTCGTCCGGACCGTGACGTCGCCGGCGATCCTGTGTGATATCCCGGCGCGATCCATCGCCGCCGAGATGCCCTGAATCACGTATTGATGTTCGCGTCGATCCTTCTCACTGCCCATCAGTTCTTCAGCCAGCCGCGAATCTTCTGCACTGGTGCTTCCTCGCGGACGGGTGCCGGCCTGCGCCTCGGTTTCGATCAGCACCCCCTTGCGCGAGTAAAGTCGTTCCGGAGTGGCGCCGAAGAACACGGTACCCGGGTCGAATTCAAACGCAAACGTGTAGCAGTCGCCTTTATCATGCAGATCGCGAAGGACCGACCACGCTGGTACCGGTTTCGCCGTCGTCATGACTGACTCGCGTGCAAGGACGATTTTCTCGATCGATCCATCCTGCAGGTGGCGGTGAGCCGAACTCAGAAGCGTGCCCCATCCGTAGCGGTCGGGCGAGTCGACTCTGTTGCCGACGTCCCCCGACAGTCGCACTTTGTCCGTGACGGTAAACAAGAGACGATTGAGATCCGCGAGGATGCGGTTGATGCGACTGTCGTCAAGATCAGTATCGAGGAGGTTGCAGGAGAAAAGGGCATCCTCGCCGTAACGCAGCAATTCGAAGCGTGGCAGGACAAAAAGACAGTCCGGCAGGCATCGCCACGGAGAGCGGCTTTCACTGGGCCGGGCACGGTAGTCGAAACGCATGCCGCCATAGTACCGAAGTCCTTCGGGGGCCTCCGACAGGACGTAGTCCAGCCGCTTGAACAGCGGCGCAACATTGATAGGAGCGTGCATGGTGATTGTCTCTGCCGCACCGACTCCCGCCATCTGCCAGCTGCCGTTTCGATCGCCCCAGTAGATTCGGCGCCCCACACTTTGACCGGCTAACCAGGTCAGTGGAGACATCGATTCGGTGGCTAAAGTCAGTCGGTAGGTGACCGGCCGGGAATGGTCCGCCGGCGTGCGGCCGGCCCGCGTGCGCAGGGTGCGGATACGATCGGTCATCGCCTCAACCAGCGCGCCCGGAGCCACTTCCTGCAGATGTGAAATGAGATGTGTCATTTCTTGTCCGCCCGATAGAGTGTGGCGATACCATACGTCAGGGGATACTGTTCAGGGGCAGAGAAACCGGCGGCCCGCAACAGGCCGAGAAACTCCTCGCCGTACGGGAATGATTCGACGGACCGGTTCAAGTAGCGGTAGGCAGTGCGGTCACCAGAAATAATCCCGCCGAGACGGGGGAGGACCGAGCGGAAATACCACAGGTACACTCGTCTCAGGACCGAGTTCGACGGCAGTGAGAACTCGAGGATCAAGGCACGGCCCCCGGGCTTAAGCACGCGTCGCATTTCCTGCAGCGAAGTGGAAACGTCGGAGACGTTCCGTATGCCGAATGAAATGGTAACTGCGTCGAAGACGTTGTCATCGAACGGCAGTCGTTCGGCCCGGCCCTTCTCGAGGCGAAGCACACTGTCGAGCATCCGTCCTGCGATCTTTTTTCGCCCGATCGACAGCATTTGCTCGGCCGGGTCTAGGCCTATTCCTCCTCGAAGGCGGCCCGAATCGTAGAGCGCCAGCAGCTGGTCGGCGGTACCGGTGGCGAGGTCCAGGACGTGCAGTTCATTGCCGGGCGGAAGATGCGAAATCATTCGCGCCCGCCAGCTTCTGTCGCGATTGGCTGACAGCAGGTGGTTGAGCAGGTCGTATCGTCCCGCGATCCGGTCGAACATCGACGCGACGTTTTCGCGCGACGGTCCCCGATCCGTTGGATTGGCGGTGCTCATAGTGGCTGTGTCCATCGTTTATCCGGCTCCATGATCCGGCTGCGCATCAGGCTCCGCCCATTCGCGTGCGGCGGCGGTCAGCAATATAACGGATTGTCGTCCGGATTCAAGTAGATGTGGCGGCGGAACGCCCGCGCTTGTTCAGTCAAACAAAAAACCCTCCGCGCCGAGGCGGGAGGGTGATTTGAGTCAGCGTTTCGACGAATTACTTGTAGACGCTGTTGCGGTTTTCATCGGTGATCGGAACCATTTTCGTGGCGAATTTCCACGATCCGGACTCCGTCTTGACCGCCTTGACAACTTTCAGGTACTCCTTGCGGGCCTCTTTCTGTTTGAGCTTATCCTGAAAAGTCTGTTTCTTGGCCATTGAAGACCTCCTCGATTATCGACTCACTATCATGTTTCGCACGGAGACCCGCGAGTTCGTTTTTCACGGCCACGAGCACGCGGGTGGTTTCCCGAAGCAGGTTGAACTCCTTATCGCCGCCGAATCGCTCCGATGCCTGGTCGAAATACGTCAGGGCGGTTCCGTAATCGCGCTGCTTCAGCGAGCGCAGCGCCATGACGTAGGCTTTTTCCGACAGGTTAAGCACCGGTCCGACTCCCTTTCATACGTCGCTCGGCTTCTTTCAGCCGCTTAACGTACGGGTCGACTTTGTAGTTCTCCTGCTTGAGCGAATATATGATAAGTGCCGACAAAATCAAGGCATCTTTGTTTTGCTGCATCTCAGCGGACTTGAGCGCGTCATCGAGCGCTGAGAGAATATGCTGACTCCCGCCCGCGAGATCGTCAAAGCGCCTGCCCAATCGCTCCATCAATTCGGCAAACCGGGCCAGAGAGCCCGGTCGTTCCGCTTCGTTTTTAGCCACTGATTCCGGCCCGCGGGTCAGGACAATCTTCCTTTCGCCGCCTGTATGTTGTTGCCATCGTTCGATTTCCGCCGCGACTTTCTGGACGGCTGGGGAGTATTCGGAGGTAGTGCGAAGACGCGCTCCAATCTGGTCCAGGATCCGCGAGATCCTGCCGGTGTCCGCCGGGCGAAGAGTCTGGTCGGTGAGCCAACGATTGTGTTCGGCGAACCACCCGCCAATCCGGTCGGCCAGATCGGAAGAGCGATCCATGTGACGGGCGATATCGTCCAGCCGGTTGATGCCGTCGAGCACCTCTAGTCGCTTCTCCTTGGCTCCGACTACCCGCGAGAGAAATCCCTCGAGTACCGATTCCAGTTCCTCCAGCGTCCGTTGACGACTCACACGTGATCTCCCAGGACAGTCTGTGTCACCCGGCGATCCATCGCCGCCGGCGTCGACTTGTCCTTAAGGTAGTCCTCGAACAGGCCGGCCAGCCGCTTGACCATCAAATCAAGCTCGGTCGGTCCGGCATCGGCTGTTACTGCTGTTTTCTTTCTCTCCGACGGCGTGATGATCCCGGCGAGCTTCAGCTTGGCCAGCGTCCGGAGTGCCTGGTCGCGCGGCATCGACGATAACCCACATACCTCATCGATTGACCGAAAACCGTCGACCAGCGCCATGATGTTCCATTCGGCGGCCTCCATCGTGACCGCCCGTGCGCGCCCCTTTTGAGACGCCGAGATACTGTACACTTGCTGGAAGTCCGGCAGAACGTCGCGTATCATCGACATTTCGTCGTGACGTCTCAGGCCTTCAAGTATGACGTTTTCGACTGAGAGATTCACGGTGATCTCTTCTTCGGTGGGGAACTGGTCTTCGTAGAATTTGAAAGACCCACTCTGCCACGCGAGCAGCGAGTAGAGCAGTTGCTCTATCTGCTCCCGCACGACTTTTTCCAAATCGGCGCGATCGATGAAATGCTTCTTGATCAGGATTTCGCCGAGTCGAAGTGAATTGTCCGTGCGGGCCTGCGCGATGACCGCCTCGTCGAGTTGCTGGGCCGTCAGCAGTCCCCGCTCCTTCAGCAGTTGCCCCAGGTGAAAGGTCTGGCGGGGACCGTAGCCGTACACGATGTCACCATTTCGGAAATAGATCATCACGATCGATTCGTCCTTCTGGATGCCGAGTGTGCCCGACTTTCGGCTGACCGCGATTAACTGAAATATCTCCGGAAGTGTGAACTTCTCAATGCTTCCCTGCAGATCGAGATCCATGGTTATCCCTATGCCTTTTGCTTCGGTTACTCCCGCGTAAGCGGTCTAAGCGACTGAAATAAAGAGAGATGCGTGAACGCCAATTTTACTGGTTCCTTAACCACCTGAGATGATAACTAGTTAGCTCGGATGTGTCATCCTACCTGATACTATAATGTTATCCGTCTTGCGTCAACCGAGAAGTGTGTGCCAACGGCATTTTTTTGTGCCCTTTCCATATTCTCCGGTACTTTGCCGGATTGTTGGAGGGGTAGGGAGGAGAGGATCGGTCGCCTCTCTACCTATTTTGTCTTTTGTACGCAGAGACCTATACCATATCATGGCCAGAGTTGAGAAAAATCCGGGGAGGACGAAGTATATGAATTCGGACCGACAGCTCAGGATCATTCGGCTAGTCAATACCGGCGAGTCCTTTGCCGTGTACGTCACCGGGAGGGAGGAAGCGCTTGAGGTCAGTCCTGCCCTCGTTCACCGACATCGCCTGAAAGAAGGGATCGTCCTGACCGAGCCGCAACTGGCCCAGCTGCTCGCCGAGGCGGAGCTGGATCGGTGCGACCGGGCGGTGGCGAGGTCACTTGCGATTCGCGAGCATACCACCGGGGAACTTCGCGACAAACTTCAGCGCAAGGGTTTTTCGAAAGACGTGATCGCGGCGACCCTCAAGCGATTCACCGAGAGGGGGCTGCTCGACGACGCCCATGTGGCCGCGAAGCTGGTCCGATCATCACTGGAAAGAAACCCTTCGGGACGTGCCTACCTGATCGCAGTACTTCGAAAAAAGAAGGTAGACCGGGAGCTGGCCGAACAGACGGTCGACATGATTCTCTCGGGCAGCGACGAGACTGAGCTGGCTGTGGCATCATTGTCAAAAAGGTGGTCATCACTTCGCCATTTAGAACTTGAACGGGCCCGCAGCAGGGCGTATAATTACCTGTCCCGCCGAGGGATAGGATACAGCGCCGCCCGCGCCGCATTTGAGCAGTTGTACAACCGTGAACGCGAGGACTCCGACCATTAAGACTTCCGAGATACGCCAGTCGTTTCTGGCCTACTTCCAGCGCCGCAAACACACCCTGGTGCCGTCGTCTCCGGTCATCCCCTTTGATGACCCGACCATTCTGTTCACCAACGCCGGGATGAACCAGTTCAAGGACGTGTTCACCGGCAAGCGCCGCACCGAGTACAGCCGGGCGACATCGTCACAGAAGTGCATCCGCGCCGGGGGCAAACATAATGACCTCGACAATGTCGGATTCACTGCCCGGCACCACACGTTCTTCGAGATGCTGGGTAATTTCTCTTTCGGCGATTATTACAAGGAAGAGGCAATCTACTACGCGTGGGAGTGGGTCACGCGCGAACTCGAACTGCCGAAAGATCGGCTCTACGCCACGGTGTACGAGACCGATGACGACGCATTCGCATTGTGGGAGAAGATCGCGCCGGATCTGAGGAATGGGCGAGTGCTGCGGTTCGGTAAGCACGACAACTTCTGGTCGATGGGCGACGTCGGCCCGTGCGGGCCGTGTTCGGAGATTCATTTCGACCGCGGTGAGAAATACGGAGTCGGTCCGGACCATACGGTCAACGGGGAGACCGACCGCTTTATCGAGGTCTGGAATCTGGTGTTCATGCAGGACGACCAGCTTCCCGACGGCCGCGTGGTTCCTCTGCCCAAACCCTCGGTGGATACCGGCGCCGGCCTCGAGCGGCTGGCAGCGGTGAAACAGTACGCCGAGTCCAACTACGGTATCGACTTGTTCCAGAATATTATCGTCTCGATTTCAGATATCACCGGCGCCCGTTACCGGGACAATATCCCGTCGCACCATGTCATCGCGGACCACATCCGCGCGCTGACGTTCGCGATAGCGGACGGTGCGGGGATCTCCAACGAGGGGCGCGGCTATGTTCTTCGACGAATCCTCCGCCGCGCCGCGCGTCACGGACGGCTCTTGGGCGCCCACGAGCCGTTCATGTATCGGCTGGTGCCGGTGCTGGTAAACGAGATGGGGCAGGCCTATCCGGAGATTCGAGAAAAGCAGGCACATGTCGAGAGCGTGGTGCGCGCCGAAGAAGAGTCATTCATGCGGACGCTCGAAACCGGCCTGCAGTTGTTTGAGCGGGTCAGCGCCGGTGCGAGGAAGTCCGGACGCACGGTGATCGACGGCGAGGAAGTGTTCCGCTTGTACGATACCTATGGTTTTCCGTACGATCTCACGGAGATCATTGCCGCGGAGCAGGGGCTGACGCTGGACAGGCAAGGCTTCGACCGCGCGATGGCGAAACAACAGGAGCAGTCCCGCGCAGGGGCAGCGTTCAAATCCGAAGCGTTCGCCCACCGCGACGAATTTGACGCTCTTGGGTTGAACCTCCTGCCGACTGAGTTTGTCCGCGGTGAATTGACTGTCAATGCCGACGTGATGGCGGCGGTGGGCAACAATCAAACGGCAGCAGTTGTGCTGAATCGCACCCCGTTTTACATCGAGGCGGGTGGACAGATCTCCGATACGGGTCGACTATTCACCGAGACCTTTGAAATGGAAGTACTGTCGCTTCACCTGTACAACGATCTTCACTTCCATGTCGGACACGTGACACGAGGCACGCTCGATGATCTGCGCGGCCGCGAACCGGTGAAAGTGACTGCGCAGGTGGAAGCGGCTCGTCGCTGGGACATCATGCGCAATCACACCGCGACCCATCTCGCGCACGCGGCGTTGCGCAAAGTGCTTGGTGATCATGTTAAGCAGTCCGGTTCATATGTCGGGCCCGACCGCCTGCGGTTCGATTTCTCGCACCATCAGCCGATGACGCCCGAGGAGATTGCCGAGGTGGAACGCATCGTCAACAACCAGATTCTCTCCGGCAAGGATGTCGCGACCCGGGTCATGGCGCTCGACGACGCCCGCAAGGCCGGCGCTATGGCGCTTTTCGGCGAGAAGTACGGCGAGAAGGTGCGGGTGGTGTCGGTCGAAGGGTTCTCGATGGAGTTGTGCGGCGGCACGCATGTCGAGAACATCAGCCAGATCGGGCCGTTTTTCGTGACGGTCGAAACCGGGATTGCCAGCGGCGTGCGCCGTATGGAAGCGATAACGGGTCGGACCGCAATCGACTATATGCTTGCGAACAAGCGGTTCAAATCCGATGTCGCTGCGCTCGTGAATCGACCGGAGGCCGACGCGCTTGACGGTGTGAAGCAACTTCGTGAAACAATCTCGACTTTCCAAAAGGAACTCAAAAAGGCACGCGAGCAGATGTTTGCGGGCGGGGGAGAGTTGGGAGAATCACGGCAGGTTGGCGGTGTGACGATCGCGATGAACGATTTCGGAGACTCGGATCGTGACGTCATGGCGGCCTGGCTCGACCGGCAGAAGGCGATGGCCAACCCGGTCGTGGCGGTTGCCGTGGGGATAACCAACGGTAAGCGAGCCTTCATGGCGGCTGCGAGCAACGCGGCGGTTGCCGACAAGAAGCTCGATGTCGGCCAGATGACCAAAGTGGTATTGCCGAAGTTTGGAGGCCGCGGCGGCGGCAAAGAATCTTTTGCACAGGGCGGAGTGGATGCCGGCGCCAGCTCCTCCGACGTCTTTGAGGCTGTGCTGGACTGGGTACAGAAGGCGCTCACCAGATGACAAACGGAGTCTTTCATTCCCTGTGTGAAGCGAAGGACCGGCGCGGTGGCGGCTTTCTGGTATTGCTCGATCCCGACCGCGTGCCGGAAGAGCGATATCTCTCGGTTGCCGAAGCGGCGGGGGAGTGCGGAGTCGACGCCCTTCTTGTCGGAACGTCCTTCAGCCTCAGCTCGCGCTTTACGGAGGCCGTGGAACAGATTCGACTGAAGTCGACTTTGCCGCTGATCATTTTCCCCGGATCGTTCGCACAGATTACGCCGCACGCCGATGCTATTCTGTTTTCGTCACTGCTCTCCGGTCGCAATCCGGCATATCTGATCGAGGAACAGGTGAAGGGTGCCCCCTTGGTCAAGCAGTGCGGCCTCGAGCCGATCCCAACCGGGTATCTGCTGATCGAGTCCGGCTCGTTGACCTCCGTGCAGTATATCTCCGGGTCGCTGCCGATTCCCCGCACCAAGCACGATATCGCCTGCGCACACGCACTCGCGGCGCAGTATCTGGGGATGAAGCTGGTCTACCTCGAAGCCGGATCCGGGGCCAACGGTGCGGTGCCCGAAGATATGGTCGCCGCGGTCAGTTCATATGTTGACATTCCGGTGATGGTGGGAGGCGGCCTCCGTACTCCCGAAGCGTGCGCAGATCGAATCGAGGCGGGAGCGTCGTTTGTCGTGGTCGGCACTCGATTCGAGACATCGCCCGGCTTCAGCCTGCTTCGAGAAATGACCTCGGCCGCCCACCCACTGGAGGTGATCGACGTATGAATGATCAGGATAGACTGCAGATCGTGAAGAAAGCCGCCGACGACAGCGCACTGCTGCGCAAGACGGTCGCCGAGCAGATCGGCGACAAGCTTGTTTCTGTCGCAAGTATGGTGTCGGGAGTGATCGGCACCGGGGGCCGGGTTTTCATTGCGGCCAACGGCGTGCTGGCGGGGGTCGCATCGGGACTCGCGGCTGAGTTGCTGGTGCGCACGGGCAGCGACCGCAACCGGCAGGCGCTTCCCGCGATCGCCCTGAACGCCGACACATCGGTGCTCACCGATGCCGCGAATCAGTATGGATTCGAATACGCATACGCACGACAGGTGGACGGGCTCGGCCGAAAAGGTGACTTGCTGATCGTGCTATCGGTCGACGGACGGTGTGCCAATCTGGTCCGGGCGGTGCAGACGGCACGTGAACGGCACATGATCAGTTGCGCTCTCGTGGGCGGTTCCGGCGGAGAATTGTTCAAGCTGGCCGACCGCGCCCTGCTCGTCCCGCACCCGTCGCCTCAGCGAATCCAGGAGGAACTGATGTTTCTCGCCCATTCGCTCGTGGATCTCCTGGAGCGCGACTTGTTTGCATGAACGCGCTCGATCACAGATTTGTCGACCGCCTGCTGATTGTCTTCTTTGCCCTCTTTGTCTTCAGTGCGACCTTTTCGATTGCCGCTTCTCAAGTCATGCTGGGTCTGTCGACAGCAGTGTTCCTGTGGCACTGTTTCCGGTACCGGACCGTTCCGTTCTCCCGCTCTCTCCGTTGGTTCTATGCGACGACGGCGGTGTGGATTGGGTGGCTGTCTCTCACCTGCCTGAGCGGTGACACGCCGCTGCGATCACTGCTGCTCAGCCGTGAAGAGTGGCTGTTTGTCGCCCTGGTAATCGCCATGTACCTTGCGGCGCAAACGCGGACTCGCTGGTGGCTGATGGCCGCGTTCGCCGCCGGCGTGGCGCTGGTGTCGATATACGGGTTGATTCAGTATTTCACCGGCGTAAACTGGTTTACGCGTCATGCGGTGTATCCGGCGCCGGGATTCGGATGGCGCGTACTCGGCATGTTTACGCATTACCTTACCTTCGGCAATTTCTTTGCCGTGGCCGCATGCGCTCTGGTCGCCTTTACGACCGGCAGTCGATCTCGGATGACCGGGGCACTGCGGCTGCTGTTCTGGTCGGCGTCAATACTCGCGGTCCTGATCACGCTTCTGACGTTCTCGCGCGGGCCGATCGCCGCTATGGTTGTCACGCTGCTCCTGCTGGCGGTACTGCTGGGCCGCAGGTACGGCAGGACAGTGCTGATAGCGCTGGCGATCCTCGCGATCGGGTTACTGGCTATTCCCGGAGTAGCGAACCGGTATGTCGGAGAATTGGAACGTGAGTGGCGCGGCGACTATGAGGGAAGTCGCCTCTTCATCTGGCGACACTCGCTGGAGGTGATCGGCGAGCGCCCTCTGCTCGGCGTCGGCATGGGCAATTTCGGCGCACATTATGAACGTTATCTTCGAGCCGATATCGAGGATTCGCGGAAGCTGACGCACGCGCATAACGATTTTCTGAATGTCGCCGCTATCGCCGGTATTCCGGGAGCAGTTGCATACGCGTGTATGTGGTTGGTCGCTGTCGGGTACTTCTGGCTTGGCTGGCGGAGAAGTCGAATCGACGATCCGCAGGCGGTCTGGTACTTGATGGCGTTAGCCGGGTCGGTCTGTTTCTTGGGCACTTCAATGTACGAGGCGACCTGGGTTGACGAGGAGGTCCGGCAGTTGTTGATGGTGCTGTGGGGATTCGGGTTCTCAGGGTGGTATCGTTTGGACAATAGCGGGAACCCGGCGGGGCTGCCGGTGTAAACTCCTTGACAAAATCGTTCGTCGGATTCTTCTTTGACGTATGGCAACAAAGCTGGACAAAAAGCCGGTCGTATCAGTCGACCACTCGCATTGGCCCTTCGGCAAGCGGAATTACATCATGTTTGCGGTTGCCGTGGCGGTAACCGTACTCGGCTTCATTCTGCTGGGCGCGGGCGACATCACCTTTGCGCCCGTCCTTTTGGTGGCCGGGTACTGCGTGTTGATGCCGATCGCGATCTTTATCCGCGACAAGTCGGCGGATCCTGAGTCTCAGGAGCCGGTCGATTCGAGTCGGTGACTCTCATTGTAATTGTAATTCAGACAAGGTCTTTGGAGACCGGGCCAGCGGCGTTGGCGGTGCCGGATACGGGGCCCATTTTTTGTATTGGCCCGACAAATGGCGCTTGCTCTTTTGTGAATCCTAGCTATATTGTCAGGCCTGAACTGAGGCAACCGGTTACGGTTGTTCGGGGTACGGGCGGTTAGCTCAGCTGGTTAGAGCACCTGCCTTACACGCAGGGTGTCACTGGTTCGAATCCAGTATCGCCCATTTTTATGGGAGTGGGTATCGGATCGGCGATAGGCCCGGCCCGAGTTTGGTTCAAAAAAAGATGCAGGGACCGGGAACACCGGGCGTTGCAGATATCGTTTCTTGGTGAACGGGGTTGTAGTTCAGTTGGTTAGAATGCCTGCCTGTCACGCAGGAGGTCGCGAGTTCGAGTCTCGTCAACCCCGCTTTTTATCACTCTCAGCAAACTCTGGATGTTTCAGCAGATATTCCAGAGGCTTTCCAGAATCCCCAAACGGAAAAACAGATATCTTCAGCGTGTCTTCCCCTAAGACAACTTCTTGAACCATAAGCTGTAACAAGCGAGTCTGCTCTTCTGGGTTCAATTCATTGTAGATTGCCCGGAAGTCCCGCAGTGTCTTTGTGAGCAACTCGATGTCGATCTGGTGGTCCTTTAGCTGCCCAATCTCGAATTCCAGGCGCTGCATCTGGGATTTCAGTTGATCTTTACGCGTTTCCAGTTCCGGTAGCCGGTCGGACATGGCCTTTGATAGGTCGCCATGCTTCTCCACGTACCGGACCATGTTGTCGATTGAGTCTTCAACCGGCTTCAGTTCCTTCTTCAGGGCATTGAGCTCTTTGGTCTTGGTCTTGGCATTGGTCACCGACGCCTTGTTCGCTTTGCGAACCGCTTCTTTGATCACAGCCTCGTCCGTTCCGATTTCACACAGCTTGTTGACGACAGCGTCTTCAATTGCTCGGGCACCGATTTTTCTAACCTTGCACTCTTCTTTCGAATACTTCGATACGCGCGTGCATCGATAATAAAGGTAGCGTCCACTCTTGGCAGGACTCGGTGTCATCATCGAGCCGCAATCACCGCACTTGAGGATGCCTCTTAGCCGGAAATTGTACTTGTTCTGAGTAGGTCCTGTTCGCGTCTGCTTGTTCTTTTCCAGCATCTTCTGTACGTGGTTGAACCTGTTAACCGGGATGAGCGCCTTGTGTTTGCCTTCAAAGCTCTGGCCACCGAACGTCGTTTTCCCAATATAAAGTGGATTGGACAGAATGTAAGTGATCGTCCACTTCGAAAACTTCGTTTTCTTCTTACTCTTAGTCCGATAGCCCATGTCATTGATTTCCTTGGCTACCGCTGCCGGCGATCCCAACTTTACGAACAGATCGAAAATCTTCTTCACAACTGCCGCTTCTGTTTTGTGCGGAATCAGTAGTCCCTTCCTGTCCTTGTGGCGTTCGTAGCCAAATGGAGCTCGTCCACCATGCCAGAGACCCTCTTCGGCTTGGGATAGCATCTTGGCCCGGGTTCTTTCCCTGATTGTCTCAAGTTCAAACTCCGCAAAACTCATCAGTATATTGATAAAGAAACGGCCGTGAGCGGTCGTAGAGTTCAGTTCCTGTGTGGCACAGACGAATTGGCAATCATGCTCCTGCATGATTTCGTAGAGTGTCCAGAAGTCTTTGATATTCCTGGTCAGCCGATCCATCTTAGTCGTGACGACCACATCGACTTTGTTCTGCTTGATATGTTCGAGGAGTTCCCCAAGTCCGGGCCGGTCAGTGCTGCCGCCGGAACTGAGATCTTTGATTGTCGTCACATACTTCCAGCCGTTCGGCTCTTGGCTGGCGATGTAAGCCCTGCAAACCTTTTCCTGACTCTCAAGTGACGAGTATTCGGCGCGGCGGTGCTGATCCTCTGTGGACAGCCTCGCGTACACGTAGCAGCGTTTCACTTCACCATTGACTGGATTCAAGACTGCTTCCCTCGCCCCGATTTGACGTTCTTGTCGATTAGCCGTTCTACCCAGTCCTGGATAGTCTGATTCTCTTTGGCCACCTGGATTCGCAATTGCTGGTGCAGCTCCTCACTCAGTCGAATGTGAATCATCTTCGGTTTCGTGTGGGTCGTTTTCTCTCTCGGCATAGGCATCGTCCTTGACTTCAGTGTTTAGTTATAAATATAGCTTGCCTCGGCCTCGGAATCCAGCTATTTTTAGGTCATGCTGCAATAATCAGCAATGCAGAAAGGAGCGAACGGCTTGGCAAGATGGGTTGAAGCCCCGGACCCGGCCTCCCAGGTCGAGAGCAGGGCCGTTTCTTGCGATAGCGGAGTTATTGGCGAACAGACTACAGTCCGTATCCCAGCTACTTTTTATCGGAGATTTAGAAGTGCGACGACAGAGGCTCAGCAGGTTTTCGACTGCCTTGCGATGAGAATGTCGCATGTCTTTCCGTATTGGAAGGGGACTCGTGAAGATTTTCGGTTTGCAGATCATGACCAAACGGTGGTCTTTGTACTGACGCCCAAGAAGGGGTTCATACGAGTTGAAATCCGCACTGATACTGCAGGCTATCACGACCGACATAAATTATTCCCATTGGCTCCGTCCGTGGGCTCTGCGTATCCGGGTGACTGGGTTAGGGCGAACGTAAGCTCCTTGAACACGGCAAGGGCTATTGCGGAAGACGTCGAATCAACAGTCGGAAACCAAAGGTGAATTTGTATGGAAGAGAAACTCTTCTCATACTGTTCAGAATGCGGAGTTCAGGTCGAATTGACCGAGGCCGGCTCATACAGCAAACGTCGTCCCGCGGACGGTAGTGTCGCGCCACTTGACCCAACAGACGTTCCTTGGATTGCTGAAGAGTTCGTATTGTGCAATTGTCCGAAGTGTCAATCTCCCTTCCTTTTCAAACGTGAATGGTATGAGATCCCCGCTGAATTTGAAACTGTGACTTCTGAGCCCGAACTCCTGTATCCCAAAGCCGGGAGATTGCCGCAATCGCTATTGCCGCGGCAGGTTGCTAAACCATATCAAGATGCTGTCAGGTCCTACGAAGTTGGGCTAAACGAGCCTTGTGTAATAATGTGTCGAAAGTGTCTAGAGGCCGTATGTCACCTTCAAGGAGTGACGAAAGGCAATCTGAAAACCAGACTTGAGGGTTTGAGAGATGCGGGCGTTATTGACTCGAAGCTATACACTTGGACTGATGGTCTGCGATTAGTAGCTAATGACGCTGCACATGATATTGACATCAGTTTGAGTAATCAAGACGCCCGTGATGCAATAGACTTTGTTGAAGCGATCCTATCCTATGTGTTTCTGCTCGCAAGGAAGTTTGAAGAATTCGAAGCAAGAAGGAAAAGCACCTGAGGTGCCGTAACGACATAGGGAAGGGGTAGAACTGCCAGCCTTAATGCCGAACCGACGACAGGTGCTCGTATGAAAGTTGTTCTCGTAGCCTGCGTGGGAAAGAAGAAGAATCGTCGATTTGCTGTTCGGTCTCGGCTTCTGACATATCTAACGTCGTTGAGCCACCCATTTCAATTGACAGGAATTCAACACTTTGTTATACTACTATCTGTAACGGAAAACAATAGCCAGATACGCGTTATAGTAAAGTTATACTATGCCTAAGACATTGCCACCGATTGCCAGAAACATCAGGAAATACCGGAAGAAGCTCGGGGTATCTCAGGACCGGCTTTCCAAGCTGGCCGATATTACCCTGCACACGCTGACTAAAATAGAGTCCGGGGCTACCGCTGATCCGAGAATCGAAACCGTGAACAAGATAGCGAATGCCCTTGGCGTGTCGCTTGATGATTTAATGAAATAGACCATGAATCAAGCCAACCACCAACATATAGCAGGATTTATCTGGAGCATCGCCAATCTGCTGAGGGATGACTTCAAAAGAGCCAAACACCCGGACGTAATTCTACCACTGACGGTTCTCAGGCGTCTTGATTGCGCCCTCGAAAAGACCAAACCGGAAGTTCTGAAAAAGCACGCACAATATAAGTCCAAGCTCCATGAGATGGACGGGATATTGAGAGGAGCAAGCGGCTACAGCTTCTACAATACGTCTAAATACGATTTCAAAAAGCTGCTGGATGATCCCAAGAATATCGGTAAGAATCTCAAGCAGTATATCCATGCCTACAGCCCGGCGATGCGGGAGATAATCGACAAGTTCAAGTTCAACACTCAGATCGACGCGCTTGAAGACGCTAATCTCACTTACCAGGTGATAGAACGATTCGCCAATGTCGACCTGCACCCGGACAAGGTCAGCAATCTAGAGATGGGTTACATTTTCGAGGAGCTAATTCGCAGGTTCAACGAGGCATCGAACGAAAACCCCGGCGAGCACTTCACGCCGCGCGAAATCATCCGGCTCATGGTCAACCTCCTGTTCGCACCCGACATAGATGAACTGAAAAAGAAAAGAATCATCAAGACGGTCTATGACCCAGCTTGCGGCAGCGGCGGGATGCTCACTGAGGCCAAGTCCTGGATTCTCGAAAGTATCAATGAAACAGCCCAGATAGAGTTATTCGGCCAGGAGGTAAATCCCGAAACGTTCGCCGTAGCGAAGTCCGACCTTCTGCTCAAAGGCGAAAACGCCGAGAACATTAAATTCGGGTCGACTCTCTCCAATGACCAGCTACACGGCCAGAGATTCGATTACATGCTGTCCAATCCACCCTACGGCAAGGAATGGAAAAAGGATGAAACGGCGGTCAAGAAAGAAGCCGACCTTGGCGATAAGGGCCGTTTCGGGGCGGGATTACCTCGCATCAGTGACGGACAGCTTCTGTTCTTGCAGACAATGCTCACGAAGATGAAACCGCGCAACGGTGGAAGTCGAATCGCCATTGTCATGAACGGATCGCCGCTCTTCACAGGGGACGCCGGTAGTGGCGAAAGCGAAATTAGGCGATGGATTATCGAAAACGACTGGCTTGAGGCGATTATTGCGCTGCCGAACCAGTTGTTCTACAACACTGGAATTTATACGTATATCTGGGCTCTGACCAACAAGAAGAAGCCGCACCACAAAGGCAAGGTCAAGCTATTGAATGCGGTCAATCTGTATGCCAAAATGCGCAAGAGCCTTGGAGACAAACGCAACTATATTACCGACGAACAAATCAAGCAGATTACAGAGCTATTCCTAGACGGTGATAAGAGCAAACTGGTTCAGGATTTCCCGAACGAGTTTTTCGGCTATCGCAAGATTACGGTGGAGCTGCCATTGAAACTCAATTTCCAGGTGACTTCCGAGCGGATCGCGAAGGTCACGGCCGAACGCGCGTTTCAGAATCTGGCCAAGAGCAAGAAACGGGATCCGTTGAAGAAGGTCGAAGACGAAAAGGCCGGAGAGGCGCTTCAGGCCAAAATACTGAAGACCCTCGGCTCCATCAATAGCAAGCTCTACAAGAACCAGGACACCTTTCTGCAAGTCTTTGATCGCGCCTTCAAAGATGCGGAAGTACGCCTCGAAGCCGCGCTAAAGAAAGCAATCGTTAAAGCGCTCTCCGAGCGGGACGAGACCGCCGATGTGATTACCGACAAGAAAGGGAATCCCGAGCCGGACACCGATCTTCGTGATTTCGAGAATGTGCCGCTGACTGAGGATATCAATGAGTATTTCAAACGCGAGGTTCTGCCGCATGTGCCGGATGCATGGATAAGCGAGGACAAGAAATATCGCGACCATAAGGACGGTGAGATCGGCAAGGTCGGTTATGAGATCAACTTCACGCGGTATTTCTATGTATACAAACCGCTGCGTCCGCTTGAAGAGATTAGCGGTGAGATCAAGGCGCTTGAGGATGAGATAGCGGGCATGTTGGTGGACTTATGAATACAAAGACGGAACAAGAACCTGGCCGTAGTTACAGGCCATACCCCGAATACCGACAGTCAAGTGTGAAATGGCTTGGCGAAGTTCCAAAAGGCTGGGAACTGAAGCGGCTGAATTACCTAATGTCTAACGTTGTCGCTAAGAACACGGAATCAACAAACGACGAGCAGATCATCGCACTCGAAAACATAGAGGGCTGGACCGGGCGTCTCATTGAGCCTGAAAACCAAAAACGACCTGAGGGCGATTTGAAGGTTTTTGCGGCGGGAGACCTGCTCTTTGGAAAGTTGAGACCATACCTTGCAAAAGCTACCATTGCTTCTAACAATGGCTTGTGCGTTGGTGAAGTGCTTGTTCTCCGTGTTGAAGATAAGCTAGACAATCGCTTCCTTCTGTATCGAATACTGACCAAGGACCTAATAGAGTATATTGACGCCTCGACTCAAGGCGCGAAGATGCCTCGTGCAGAGTGGGAATTCATTAAGACGTTACCAATTGCTTTTCCGGATGCCAGCCAACAGAGAGTTATCGCCAACTTCCTCGACCGGAAGACGGCGCTGATCGATGACGTGATTGCCAAGAAGCAGAAGCTGATCGAGTTGCTAAAGGAGAAGCGACAGGCGCTCATAACTCAGGCTGTCACCAAAGGCCTCGACCCGAACGCCAAGCTCAACAAGTCCGGGATCGAGTGGCTGGGGGATGTCCCGGAGGCGTGGGAGGTTAAGCGGCTGAGATTCTTGAGTAAGGGACCATTTGAATATGGTGCAAATGAAGAAGCTTCAGACGATAATCCGGAAGATCCACGCTATATCCGCATTACCGATATTAGAGAAGACGGGGAGTTACATTCAGATACCTTTCGTTCATTGCCCATAGATGTTGCCAAACCCTACTTACTACAAGAAGGTGATTTGCTTTTTGCACGAAGTGGAGCAACCGTTGGGAAGACCTTTCGATACAAGGATTCATGGGGGCAATGCTGTTATGCCGGATACTTGATAAGAATGCGATCTGATACTCGCAAAGTAGATTCTAAGTTCCTACACTATTACACGCTCTCTGACGCATATATGCAATGGAAGGACTCCGTTTTCTGGCAGGCAACAATACAGAATATTAGCGCAGAGAAATATAAGAATTTCATTATTGCCCTCCCTACGCTAAAAGAACAATCACTTATTGTCGCATTCCTGGCCGGTCAGACCACGAAGACCGATGACGTGATCGGAAAAGTAACCGTCCAAATCGATAAGCTGAAAGAATACCGACAGGCGTTGATTACGAGCGCAGTGACGGGGAAGATTGACGTGAGGGGGGAATAGGGCTTGTCGTTCGTCGCCGTCACATGTAGGAATTTCACAGGAGCGTACGCTCCGATGAACGGTAGTCACAACTTGAACACGCCGCGAAGAGCGGTTTTGCGGGCTATAATCACCGTTGGTTTCCAGAGGGCTCCTTACCCCTGGCGGTTTGGTTGGCGACCGCTTTTGCACCGATTTGGCATTGCCCTGTCGGCGTTTTCGTTTCTTGAAGGTGGCAAACATGGGCTATACGTATCACCGGACTACCAGAATCTCGATATGTCGGAGAAAGGCGCAACGACGTATTGGTATGGTATGGCATTCGCCAAACTGATCGCGCAATCTAAGTTGGGAATAGTCTGGTTGGCACACGTCGACGGATTGCGTGCAAGTGGTGCATTGACTACAACATCGGGCAGTAGTAAGCGTGGTGACTTGGCCGGGCGCGGACTGAATAATGACTGGCATGTCATCGAGGCAAAGGGTAGATCGAATTCCTACGACCAGTCGCTGATTTCGGAAGCAAAGAACCAGGCGGCTGCTGTCACACAAATTAAAGGTGTAGCACCGCTGACCTCATCCGCTTGCATCACATCCCTGCATGCCAATCCGATCTCGGTTCTGTTGGATGATCCTCCTCCCGACGACGAAGCTGGACCCGTATCATGGGAGATTGAAGACAATGCGTTCTTCGATCATTACTATCGGGGTGTAATAGATTGTCTCCGTGAATTCGGTACATCTCGAAGCAGGACTCAGGACGGTACCGAATTCGTCGCATCCCCGTTACTTCCGTTTTATTGGGAGAACTTCGGCCCACCGATCCGGCCATATTACCGAGAATGGCGACTTGAATTGGGACTGCTCAGACGGATTTATGAGAATCCGAGTAGTGCGGTCGAAGCGGTTCGGGACTTGTCCACGACCAAAGACAAGAAAGTCGGCAGTGACGGAATCGCCCTGTTTGGTGATATGCCTGAGTGGGAGGGAGCAGAAGGTTGATGGAAAAACAGATGATGATAATTGTAACCGAGGTCTAATCTCTTGAGTAGAGTAGCAGTCAAAGAAGAGATATTACGCTGGGCGCTCGACCGCAGTGGACGGACATTCGAGGATTTGAGGGAGAAATTCCCAAAAATCCAAGACTGGGCCACAGGTGAAAATCAGCCTACTCTTCGGCAATTAGAATCTTTGGCAAAGGCAACGCTGACTCCACTCGGTTATTTCTTTCTAGAGAGGCCACCTGAAGAAAGACTGCCTATTCCGCACTATCGAACTATACGGGAAGATACACCTACCAGACCCAGTCCGGACTTGATTGAAACGGTACAGATAATGCAGCGAAGACAGTCCTGGATGAGAGACTTCCTGATGGATCAGGGTGCGGAGGAGTTGACAATCGTGCGCACAGCAAACACACGTGCGCGAGCAACGTCGGTCGCGGAGAGAATGCGTCGAGCTTTGGGACTCGATAACAACTGGGCATCCAACCATCGCACCTGGACCGATGCCCTTTCCGCCTTACGCGAAGCTATTGAAGTAAGTGGCGTTCTGGTTGTAGTCAACGGCATTGTTGGTAACAACACACATCGGAAGCTGGATGTTGAGGAATTCCGCGGATTTGTACTCGTGGATGACTTTGCACCGCTAATCTTCGTCAACGGGGCTGATGGAAAAGCCGCTCAGATGTTTACTCTAGCGCACGAGCTAGCTCATGTCTTTTTTGGCCGCAGTGCAGCTTTTGATCTCAGGAGATTGCAGCCTGCTGATGATGCTATCGAGAGAGCATGCAACGAAGCTGCAGCTGAATTCCTCGTGCCTGCGGATTCCTTGCGAGACGTTTGGGCTACTCTCGATCAATCACATGCTCCATTTCAAGACATTGCCAGACACTTCAAGGTTAGTCAAATTGTTGCTGCTCGCAGGCTTCTGGACCTGGATTTGATAGATAGAGCTCGCTTCTTTGCCTTTTATCAGGAGTATACGGACCAGATTCGAGAGTCTTCTCAGAAGAGCGGAGGCGGCGATTTTTACGCAACCCAGAATCTACGGCTCGGCCGTCGTTTTTCGCGAGCCGTTATCCAGGCCACTCGCGAAGGTAAGCTGCTGTTTAGTGACGCTTACAGATTGACCGGATTACACGGAAGCACTTTTGAGCAGTACGCGGAACGCCTTGGGCTTGGAGTGTCGCGTTGAATGACTCGGTTTCATATGTGCTCGATGCTAATGTATTCATCGAGGCTGCCCGCCGGTACTATGCCTTTGATTTGGCTCCCGGTTTCTGGCAAAGTTTGATCGACTGCGCAGCGGCTGAGCAAATTAGGAGTATTGACAAAGTGGCCGATGAATTGGCAAAAGGCAAAGACGAACTGGCCGACTGGGCAGAAAACAATTTTGCAGATGCATTCGCATCTACCGACAGCAATGACGTGACTCAGTCATATGCGGAAATCATCACTTGGGTCACCGGCCAAGTTCAATTTTCAGGTGCGGCTAAGGCCGATTTTGCTCAAGGCGCAGATGGATGGTTGGTGGCATTTGCCAGGGCGAAAGGGTACACAGTGGTTACACACGAGGAGCTCGCCCCCGACGTGAGAAGAAAGGTTCCGATACCCAATGTCTGCAATGCGTTTGGTGTACCTTATATCAATACTTTCCAGATGTTGAGGGCTCTTGGTGTGCGATTCAATTAGAGCAGGCTTCTTTGATATCGGAAATCCTGTAAAATGCCGGAATCATGTGATAGAATATAGGTAAATATGGATACATCAGAAAAAGCGTTTGAATCACATATCGAGCAGGTACTGACCGGCTCCGGCTATCTTGCGCGGAATCCGAGGCACTACACCACCCAATCCTGCCTGGATGAGGAGTTGCTTTTTGAGTTCATCTTCGCGACTCAGCCCAAAGAGTGGGAGAAGCTGAAGCAACAGCACGGCGATCAGGTGAGGGCCAACTTCGTGTATCGCCTGACCCAAGAGATCGAAAAGTGGGGCGTTTTGGACGTGCTAAGAAAGGGCGTCAGTGACTACGGTTCACGCTTTCAGCTTGTCTATTTCGCACCCGAAAGTCGCATGAATCCCGAACACGCTCGGCTGTACCGGAGCAATGTCTTTTCGATAATGCGGCAGGTCAAATTCAGCGAGAACACCGGACAGTCCCTCGACACGGTGCTTTTCCTGAACGGCATCCCGATCATCACCTTGGAACTGAAAAACCAGTTGACCGGGCAGAATGTCCAGAATGCGATACGGCAGTATCGCTACGACCGCGACCCGCGCGAACCCCTGTTCCATTTCAAGCGCTGCCTGGTTCACTTCGCAGTAGACAACGACCTGGTGTTTATGACTACCCGTCTGGCCGGTCGGACGACTCACTTCCTGCCGTTCAACAAAGGTTTCGAGGGCGGAGCAGGCAACCCAATCAATAAGAGCGGATTTCGTAGCTCTTATCTTTGGGAAGAGGTACTTCAGAGAGACAGTCTCTTGCAGATTATCTCGGATTTCATGTTGCTTTCGGTGGAGACGAGCACAAACGAACAGGGCGAGGAAAAGCAGTCCGAGGCGCTCATCTTCCCGCGATACCACCAGCTTGACGCTACACGGGGGATAATTGGTCATGCCCGGAACAACGGTGTCGGGCACAACTATTTGATTCAGCATAGCGCCGGTTCCGGCAAGACAAAGACAATTTCGTGGTTGGCGCATCGTCTCTCCAGCCTGCACGACGCTGCCGATCAGAAAATATTCGATTCTGCAATAGTTATTTCGGACCGGCGTGTCATTGACAAGCAGTTGCGCGATGAGGTTCAGCAGTTCGAGCAGACTTCGGGCGTCGTAGCGGCAATCGACCAGGGTTCGGCCCAACTTCGTGAAGCCCTCGAATCCGGCAAGAAGATCATCGTCTCGACACTCCAGAAATTCCCGTTCATAGTAGACGAGATTTCCAAACAGGCATCCAAGAATTTCGCTGTCATAATCGACGAAGCTCACTCCTCACAAACCGGCGAGAGTACGAAGAGCCTTAAGAAGGCACTCGGATCGCTCGAAGAGGCAGAACAAGAGAACGAACAAGAGCAAGAACTCACCGACGAGGAGGCCGTACTTCGGGAACTGGAAAGCCGCGGACGCCCTAAGAACATCAGCTTTTTCGCGTTTACGGCTACTCCAAAAGAAAAGACAATGGAGCTATTCGGCACTCGCAACGATGATGGTTCTTTTGCCCCCTTCCACCTTTATTCCATGCGCCAGGCTATCGAAGAAGGCTTCATTCTCGACGTATTGAAGAATTACACCACGTTTCAGACCTATTTTAATCTTACCAAGAAGATCGAGAACGACCCGCAGTACGAGAAGAAGAAGGGAATCGCCTTACTTCGGTCATACGTGGAGCTACACGAGCACGCCATAGGCGAAAAGACCGAACTCATAATCGAGCACTTTCTTAAACATGTTTTCCGCCAAATCGACGGTTACGCGAAGGCAATGCTGGTAACCCGTTCGCGACTTCACGCGGTTCGCTACAAGTTAGCATTCGACGAGTACATCCGAAAGAACAGATACCCAATCAAGACTCTGGTCGCTTTCTCAGGCACTGTGGCGGACTCAGGGCAGGAGTACACAGAGCCCGGGATGAATGGGCTGAGAAACGACAAATTAACCGCCGAAACCTTCAAACTGCCCGAGTATAAGTTCCTCATCGTCGCAAACAAGTTCCAAACCGGTTTCGACCAACCTCTACTGCACACGATGTATGTCGACAAGAAGCTTGGCGGTGTCATGGCCGTTCAGACACTGAGCCGTCTGAACAGGACCTATCAGAGCAAGGGCAAGACCGAGGTCTTCGTCCTGGATTTTGCAAACCACGAGGATGAGATACAAAAGGCATTCCAGCCATATTATGACCGCGCAATTCTGACAAAGCCGACCGACCCCAACAAGCTCTATGACTTGGAGAGGACGATCCTCGAATTTGGCCTATTCGATAAAGGCGACGTTGACGCATTCGCATCAGTTTTCTTCAGAAAAGGCGCCACACCGGAGAAACTCCACCCCCTGCTTGATCCGATTGTGGAGGAATACATCAAGCGTGAGAAGAAAGAACGGTTTGACTTCCGTGACCAGGTCAAGAACTACATTCGCCTCTACGCCTTCCTGTCACAGATTATTTCATTCAAGGACGTGGGCCTGGAGAAGCTATATGCTTATTTGCGAATACTGGCCCGCAAGCTCCCATCGGACAAAGAACGACTGCCGGTCGAAATCACCGAAAACGTGAATATGGATACCTATCGCATCCAGCAGATATCCAGTGGCAGTATCGAATTAGAGAAAACTACAGGTGAACTCAAGCCTATTGAGGGCCTCGGGACAGGACGCGGAACCGACGAGAGGGAATTCCTATCCCGCATAATCGAGGAAGTAAATAAGCGCTTCGGGACCGACTTCACTGAAGGCGACAGGGTGTTCTTCGCGGAGCTTGAGACCAGACTTGCCGGAAATGAGACCTTGTCACAAAGCGCAAAGACTAACACGAAAGAAGCTCTGAAACTGGTCTTTGCCCACATCTTCGAGGCACAACTCCACGCGATGGTTGAATCCAATTTCGACATCTACAAGAAGATCGTCGAAAACGCCGAGTTCGGCAGCTTCATAAAAGAGAAGATGTTTGATGAGGTATATGAAAAGCTCAGGACGGAATAATAGCTCGATTCACTATTACGGCCAACGCTGAGGGCTTGGAGAATAAGTAAGGGGTAACATATGAAGATTGTTCGCCTAACAATAGATAGATTCCGGAACATCAAGCATGCTCAATTATACTTCAGTGGACACACGCTTTTGGTTGGCCGAAACAATGTCGGAAAATCTACGATTTGTGAGGCATTGGACTTGCTGCTCGGACCCGAGAGGTTGCGCGGTAGCTCCCCGATTGATGAATGGGACTTTTACAATGGCGAGTACTTAGACAATGATGATGAACCGTTACAGATTACGATAGAGGCCGTACTTATTGACTTGTCGCAGGAAGCAGCGAACAGGTTCAGCCGCAATCTGGAGTTTTGGCACAAGGCTGAACGCCGTATTCTGGAGCGCGGCGAGATCGAAGAAACCGACAATGCCAATGTGCAGCAGTGCCTTCGTCTACGCTTTGTCGGACAGTATAACGCCGATGAGGATGAATTCGAAGCCAGGACATTCTATGCCCATAGTCCGGATGAAGAAGGAGACGACCTAACTGAGGTATACAGGCCAGCAAAACGAGCCATTGGCTTCTTGTATCTTCGCGCTCTGAGGACAGGCAATAGAGCCTTGAGCCTTGAAAGAGGCACTCTACTGGACCTTCTGTTGCGTATCGGGGAGATTAGGCCTCGACTCTGGGAAGACACACGCTCACGGTTGCTTGAGTTGGATCCACCTCTCGATGACTCCATAGGAACATTGCGGAGCGTGCTGGAGAATATCGAAGCCAGAATCGAGCAATACATTCCGCTAGACGGAAGTGGTAAATCGACGCATTTGTATGTGTCACAACTCACAAGGGATCACCTACGCAAGACGTTGGCGTTCTTCATGTCCACTTCGGTTGACCAGCAGCCGGTTCCGTTTCAACGATTGGGCACTGGTACGTTGAACACGCTCGTCTTCGCTCTTCTATCGGCAATTGCTGAACTGAAGAAAGAGAACATAATTTTCGCGATGGAGGAGCCAGAGATCGCTGTACCTCCTCACACGCAAAGACGGATCGTGTCGTATCTGACAGGAAGCACTACACAGGCTTTCATAACGTCCCATTCTCCATATGTCATCGAGAAATTTGAACCAGAGCAAATCCGTATATTGCGAAGAGACGACTCCGGTAAAGTGGAGAGCCAAGAGTTGAGTGTATCATCGGGACTTAAGCCGAAGCTATTTCGGAGGAAGCTACGACACTCAATTTCAGAGGCAATTCTCGGACAAGCCGTCATTGTTGGAGAAGGTTTGGTCGAGTATCAGGTGCTGAGGTCTGCGGCCGCAGTTATGGAGAACTCTGATGCAGGATACTACCCGTTTGATCTCTCGGGCGTTTCGTTCTTCAATTCTGATGGAGAGGGCAATTTGTCCGCGTACGGTTCGTTCTTCCTTTCGCTTGGCTTGCAGGTGTTTGCCTTCTACGATAATCGTGATCGAGGTGATGGTGAGTCTCGTGCGATTGAGACGGCATTCACGATGCACAAGCAAACCGATTTCACTGGCATTGAAGCAATGCTCATCGCTGAGGTAGGTATCGAGAAGCAGTGGTCATTCCTCAATGATCTGTCGACCGAAGGAGGCTTACCAAGTGGCGTAGTTGTTCCGGCGTCACAGCCTGCTGATGACGAGGTTAGGAGACTGTTGTTTGAAGTTCTGAAGAGTCGCAAGGGCGACAATCATGCAGCTCGTCTTGTGGGTAGTTGCGATGTCGCTGCCCTTCCCACGACTGTTAGAGTGTTCTTGTCCGACGTGTTTGCTCGCTTCCCTAAGCCAAGTGAGGTTGCACGTTTAGATGTAACGATTGATTCGGACCGGAACGACAGCACTGTAGGGGAGGGATCTTCAGGTGAGGGTAGTGATGAAGAATGAGTTTTGAAGAGACACAGCTACATCAAAGGGTATTTGAGTCAAGTGGACATCTATTGGTGCTAGGCGGACCAGGGAGTGGAAAGACACTAACAGCGCTACATAAAGCACATAGATTCATTCGAGCCGGAGGATTGTCGTCTGGGCAGACAGTCATATTTCTTAGCTTCTCTCGTGCAGCAGTGGCCCGTATTCTACAGACCGCATCGACACAGATACCAACAAGGGGGTTTTCCCGTCAACTTACTATTCAGACTTTCCATTCATGGTTTTGGGAGATTCTTAAGACACATGGCTACTTGCTGGGAGCTCCACGTAAGCTAACGGTATTTGCCCCACACGACGAAGACGCTCTTCGACAGGGTAGAGCGAAGGACGACGGTGGATGGTTGAGAGAGCGTGAGGCACTATTCTATAGTGAGGGACGCGTCGCCTTCGATCTGTTCGCGCCGCTCGCTTTGAAATTGCTCGTGGGGAGCAGGTCGTTGAGGGATCACTATACTGGTAAGCACCCTCTTCTGGTTGTAGACGAAGCTCAAGATACGGACTCGATACAATGGGAATGCATCAGACAGCTAGCTCCTGGGACCCAGACGCTGCTATTGGCAGATTTGGACCAACAGATTCACGACTACCGGCCGGATGTGACGGCCGAGAGGATTCAAGACATTAGGGAGGCTCTGAGTCCAACGGAGGTGGACTTCGCCAGTCTCAATCACCGTAATTCAGCAACTAGCATCAATGCCTGTGCCCGCGCGGTACTAAGTAATGGCAGCTTAAATCGGGAGTTTCCCGGCGTTTCTTGCCTCTCCTATCAGCCAAGAGCCAACGCTAGGGATCGCAGGATTCGTCAAGCTGTCGGAATTCTTAATGAGCGAATAAAGGATGACACAGGGGAAGAACCAGCCAATATCGCAATCTTGTCCTCCTGGGGCAAGGGCGTCAGAATTGTATCGAATGCCCTTAGAGGCAATAATCAGCAGCCTGGCATTGCTCACCGAGTTCAATTCGATGAAACTGCCACTTATCTTTCTAGCAGGCTCATCGCATTTATGATGGAGCCAGCTGCAAATGAAGAACAAGCCACGCTGCTTCAAGGTCTGCAATTGATGCGGAACTTGGAGAGGGCAAAGGGCAACCACGCAGAAGTTCTCAAATATGATCGATGGTGTGCATCGCTTGAAGACGGTAGCATTCCGAATCGGGGCAAGGTAATGCCGGAATTCCTTAAAATCACTAGTGCAATACAGCACAGTCACTTTTCTGGCAATCCTGAACAAGATTGGACTTTCGTTCGATCTCTGTTACTCGAATCTGAAGCAGGTCCTATCAAGGCAATTGGTAGACAAGCCGAATACCTCATGGCGTTTAACAGAGGGAGGCTGATATCTGCAGGGCTTACTCGAAGATGGCAGGAGGCTGGAGACTATCGTGGTGCTCGTGGCGTTCTCGATAGCGCAATCAATGAAGCTCAGATGGGGCACGATGTTCAGCCGAATCGAGGTATACATGTCATGACGACCTACAAAGCCAAAGGAAAAGAATTCGACGGAGTAATCCTGTTTCAGAATAATCACTCAGCGCCATTCGCTTTGCCAGGTGATTCGCAAGACTATGCGCGAAGCAGAAAACTACTATTCGTCGGCATAAGTCGTGCCAGAAAACACGTCATGCTACTGAGGGACGTGACTCAGACATGTCCAATAACCGGTTCCTATGCGATCTAAGCACGGTGTCAATCACGATATTGGCATATGGACATAGTCAATATTCCATGCAATGGACCTGTCATTACTTACTGTAAACTATGCTGTCGCCTCAGTTGTTTATAACAACTACCAGCAACATATCCGATAACTATCGTATATCAAATGCTCTCCTGTCGATTCCCTTCGGATCTCGCTTATCCCCACGCCTTGCCCGCCCCCGGTGCTAGTCGTCTCCTGACGGTTGGGTAGACTGAACGGTGCTGTAAACCATCGTTCTTTCACAATCCAACTTTCAAGGAGGCAGTAATGCCGAACGAAAACCTGGTCACCACCATCGACGTGACCGACGACGACGGGAACGTGTCCACGCGCGACATCGTTACCTATGCCGGGCTTCTCTCCAAAGCCCACGAACAGGGGCTCCAGCGCATCGAGACCCGTATCGATCAAATGCCCACCCGAGAAAACGGCATGACGGCGATCTGTACCGCCACTGTGACCACCGGCCGCGGGGTGTTCATGGATTGCGGGGATGCCAACCCCGATAATGTCAGATCTGGCGCAGTGCCGCACATCATTCGCGTGGCACTTACGCGAGCAAAGGCCAGGGCGCTACGGGACGCCGTGAACATCGGAGCCATTTCTCTAGAGGAATTCGGGGACTTCCCACCATACTCCAGAACTGACCAGAAAGACAGCCTGTCCACTACCGCTTCAGCGACGTCCAGATCGTCGTCAAACCCGAAGCCCATCACCGAGGCGCAGAAGAAGAAGCTGTATACCCTGCTCGAAAAGCAGGGAGCGTCTGCCGAGGACGTGGAACGCTTTCTCTGTGACCAACTCAGTGTCAAGCGACTGGAAGACGCCACCGTATCCGAGGCGAGCATCCTGATCCAGCGGCTGACCCGCGAAACCTCAACCAAGCCGAAGGAGCTTGTCAACTGAGAAGGAGGTGATGACTGATGACACAGAATCTCTACGACGCGCATCGTCAGTGGCACACCCGTCCACCGGATGAGCGCTTTGCCGACCTGGAAAGCCTGCAGGACCACACGAGTCGACTTAAGGCAGCCTCGCAAGAGCAAGTCACCGAACTGGTGGATATTCACCTTGACGTTACCGACCGGCTCGGCATCGCCCTGAACGGCCATGAGGAGCCAGCGCTGCTGACAAACTGGTCGTTCAATCAGCTTTGTACATCGATTGGAGCTCCGGCCAGGTATCTCCGGACCCTGCCGCCCCGCACTGTCATCGAGTGTATGCGCTGGGGTCTTGGCGAGAGGGATGCCGGAGCCAAACTGCTCTATCGGAACGGCGGAAGCGACAAGACCGTCGCGGCATTCACAGGTCCCAACTATGGCCGAATCTGGGATAATGATGTTGTCGCTTCGCTCAAAGAAGCGGTGGCCGGGACCGGCTGGAAATTGCCGCCGGGGCATGACAACGAGCCTACCGGACTCTATGCCTCGGATCGCGACATGTTCGCGTTTCTGGTCAACGACGAGTCGCCGGTGGAGGTCGGAAATGCCAAGCTCAGCCGCGGGTTCTTCGTGTGGAACTCCGAGACCGGGGCCGCCACGTTCGGGCTGACCACATTCCTCTACAATCACGTTTGCGGGAATGGAGTGGTATGGGGAGCTGAGGATTTGTACGAACTCAAAATCGTGCATCGTGCCAAGGCGCTTGACCGCTTCCACTCCGATGCAATCCCGGCACTCAATCGGTTCGTTGAAAGCAGAACGGTCGGCAACACGATCAGACAAGTCGTGGACAACGCCATGCGTCAAAAAACCGGTGACAATCTCGATGACGCCTTGGTTTCCCTTTCATCGAAGCCATTTTCCAAGAAGGAAGTCATTGACGCCTGGAATCAGGGGATGGCCGAGGGTGAAGACCCGACCACTCTGTGGGGCATGATTCAGGGGCTGACCGCTCGGGCAAGAACGTACTCGCACATCGACGCGCGCGTCGATCTTGAACGGCGGGCTGGTCTGTTGCTCAGGCAAGCTGCCTGAAGCTCTACCTGTTCTTTAGCATGAGGGTCTGAGACGTTAGTTTCAGGCCCTTTTTTTCTTCAACATGGGGATTCCCCTTCAGAGACTCGGGACTGGATGTTTCTTAAGATATGGAACTCTGACTCAGCTTGTCCCCCAAGGATCATAATTGAAACTGTAAATGAGAATAAACCTCACATCCAGTTCATATCATCAGCCCAGTGACTGTCCACTTTCTTGCTTGAACTCGGCGATTGAATTCCCGTGCCCGTCGACTTTGACAAATCACTTTCCTTCCTGTATGTTAGACGCCACAAGGTCATCAATTCCAGACAGTTCCTCAAGATGCTCTCTGACCCAAGTTCTAACTTCGTTGAGTCTGGCCCACCACACAGGATTGTGTAATTTTGCATCCCCGCTTCTGCGCTGTCCATAGCCGCTTATTGACGGTTCTAACCTACCCGTATCGGCGTTACCAACGGTCTTGCCGAAAGTCAAGAATGAAAGCGGTTTTTGCGCTTGAATAGCGAGTTTTCCTGCCAGAAGTGTTCGGTTCGAACACACTGCGTTGACAACGCTTTTCTTGGCGGTAGGGTCCCCCTTTTCGATTACTTCGACCGCTCCTTGCGATAGATTTAGGATTCGCTTGAAAAGTGCAGTCACGTTCACGTCCCGCTTTCTCGTATTGTTCGTGTGAAGCGTTTGCTGTTCGCCTTCCAGAGCCTGCTTCTTATCGACGTACTCGACGTCCGATACTATTCCCTTCAATCTCAAATCAAGAAGAGCCGATAGTTCAGAATCGATCTGAGCCAATCGTTTTTCGGTCGATAGCTGCGTAATTTGGTCCTTATCGAGCTCTTCCTCTTCTAATTCGTTCAAACATTGAACTACCCATTTTGTATATTGTGCGGGCAGCTTGATTGATACGAAAAATCGTACTAGCTGCGCTTCCAAGGCCTGTTCTGTGATGGCGGGTTCTTTGCAAACGACCCCAGGTTTGCGCCGAGTGCAATGGTAATATACGTAACGGGCCGTCTGTCTCGTCGTCTTGAGTGTTTTCTGTTTTTCCTCTGCTGTGATAGAACATCCGCAGTTGCCGCATTTGAATAGACCCGAATAAGTAAACGAATGTCGCTTGGCTCTTGGTCGGTCAACTCTGCCCAGTAAACTTTGCACACGGTCGAATTCCTGCTTCGTAACCATCGGAGAATGTTTCCCTACAACGGATTGATCTGCCCGCACAATCAACCCGTAATAGAAGGGGTTTGAAAACAGGTTGTATACAGCAGAACGTGACAGCCCCTTACTTGCCGTATCATGCTTTTTCCTCGATTTCACCCCCCATTGTTCAGTTGCGATGCTTGCGATCTGAGAGGGAGTGTAGTTGCCCGTGAGCATCATATCCCACATGCGTCGAACCATCATGAATCGCTTTGGGTCTTTGATGATTGTTCTCCTTGCCTTATCATTTAAGTATCCGAATGGCGCCAGGTGTGGAAACCAACCGGATTCAGTTTTGGCCCGCATACCTCGCCTAACATTATCCGATAGATCGTCCACGTACTTCTTGGCCATCCCGAATTCCAGTTGCATCAGAAACTTATCGCTTCCAGAGTTGCGATAGCTCGAAGATGGCGTAACTATTTGCTGCAGTTGTCCTTGATCCAGTGCCCAAATGAGAGCCCCACCGTCGAGCGGATTGCGGGCCAGTCGGTCGAGTTTCCAGCAGACAATAGTATCGAATTCACGCCTCTGGACGCGGCGAAACAGTTCGTCAAAGATCGGTCTACCCGGACCTTTAGCGGACCTTGATTCCGTCAAGACTTCTGAGACCGCGAGTGACTGCTTATCAGCAAAGGTTTGCAATTCTTTTACTTGCGAATCAATGGAGAGTACCTGACGGTCTTCCGATTCGGTCGACTTGCGTGCGTAAATTACCGCCTTGGATGTGGTCGTCATATTGAGAAATTGTTCGTGCTAACGTAAATAGTCTTGTTGCCATTGCCCAGGCTTCTTCATCAGAAAGGTTTTCGCCGGTTTCGGCGAGATGGATCCGTTTCAGTTCATCTATGTGACGTTGCAGGAGGGGCATGCTACCCAGTATGCCCGGGTCCCGTCAAGTGTCACAATGACCGGGGGCGGTGGCAAAGCCTTGAAATGTTGTGGATGAAACGATCCGCTATTTTGTGATTGACAATGAATCCCCAATGTCCTAATCTTAGAGGAAAGTGACCTTTCCTGTCAAGTCTAACTCCTTGAATCATCAATAATTACGGGCCTTTCAGGCCAATTCAGTATTTCCTGCTCCATCTCCTGCCTCATCGTTGGTCGTCATGATTCCATGGCGTGCGAGTCGGCAACCGACGCTGATTCTTCCCTGACCACAGCGCAAAACAGCCCGTGGCCGATGCAGCACGGGAGACGAATCCAACGTCAGCTTTCTCTAACAAAGTGACCTTCCCGTCATTCGGTATGCACAGTAAACAACCTTTATCCAACAGTAACGGCGGAAACGGCCGCCATTCGCGAGCCGAATATCACCTTACCCGAGTCGAAGTACGGAAAGTCTTAGCCGCTACGCGCTCTCTGCGTGACCAAACCATGCTCACCCTCATGGCTGAGACCGGATTGCGCCGCTCAGAAGTAGTCTCTTTGGAAATCGCTGATATCCGCCTGCAAGAACAACTTGCAGTCGTCAGAAACGGCAAGGGCGGTAAGACCAGGCTGGTCCCTTTGACCGATCACTTGGTCCTTCTGCTTGGACAGTGCATGGGCGGGAGACGAGAGGGATATGTATTTGTCAGTCGAAGTGGCGGACGATTATCCAGCAGGCAATTAAACCGGATAGTAGAACGAGCCGGAATAGACTCCGGCGTACAGCACCCCGACCCAAACCGTACCAAGCTCACCTGCCACTTGTTTCGCCATACCTTCGCCCGCCTGTGGAAAGATGCTGGCGGCTCCATTGAGACGCTCTCGTCCATTCTCGGACACGCCAGTCAGGCGACTACGATGGACTTGTACGGACGAGAGGGACTATCCGATGTGCGAAGCAATTATGCGAAAACTATGAAACAAATATCAATTCTCAATGACACAGGAGGAAACAGATCATGACAAAAGCGATAATGTCCATTGTAGCCATTCTACTGCTGGTATCGTGCAGTAGTGGTGATTCAGGGACCAATTCAGGCGGCGGCAACAAAGCTCCGGTCGCACCAAGCAATCCGCATCCCGCCAGCGGGGCCTCAAATGTATCAACTACCACTCAACTCGCCTGGCAATGTTCCGATCCGGAAGGGGACTCCATCACCTATGATGTCTCGCTTGGTACATCGAATCCACCTCCAGTCGTAAGCAACGATCAAGCTTCGTCCTCATACGCCCCCGGTCAACTAGCCACTTCCACAACCTATTACTGGAAAGTGACGGCAACGGATGTGAAAGGAGCCTCCGCGAGTGGTCCAGTCTGGAGCTTCTCTACCGTTGGCAACCAAGCGCCGACCATCCCTTCCGATCCAGTGCCGACAAATGGCTCCACCGGGCAGGATACTGCCGGTATTACGCTGAGGTGGCAGTGTTCCGATCCGGATGGTGACCCGGTGTCATCTGACTTGTACTTCGGCACCGGGACGAATCCTCCCTTGGTCAAATCCAATCTTACGCAGCAAATGTATCAGGCCACTGGCGGTGATTGGTTCAACCAGCTAAGTTACAACACGACCTACTACTGGAAGATTGTGGCGAAAGATAATCATGGGCACGAGAGAAGCGGGCCTGTCTGGAGCTTCAAGACTATTCAAGAGGTCCAACTCGTAGGTCGATTCTCAACTGCGGGGTTTGTTACTACCGTAGCCGTATCGGGAGATTGGGCATATCTACTCAATGCCGGCTCAACCAATTTCAGCGCCCGAATACAAGTCGTAAACGTGGCTTCGCCCTCACAGCCGTACTTGGCTGCCACACGTCAAACCTCCAGCGTCTCGGATCTCACGCTCCGCGGTACGAGTCTGTTTCTCTTACGGGATCGTGTTCTTGAAGTGTTTGACATTTCAACTCCTAATGTAATTCAGCCAATCGGGCAAGTATTGACGATAGGCACAACCGCCTTTTGGGGATTATGCGCCGATGGAAACATATTGTATCTTAGTACTTTCGCTGATAGCTCGGGCAAAGGATACGTCGAAATTATCGATGTTTCGACGCCCGCCTCACCCCAACACCTTGGCGCCATTACACGCAGCCGGGTAGGAAATATCGCTGCAACAAACGGTTATCTGTATATCGCCGATTTTGACGGCGGAGCGGTTTATAATGTTTCCTCACCGGCTACTCCGACTGTGGTGTCTTCTCAATTCACAAAAGACGACTGGGCAATTCAGGTGTTTGGAAACCAAGTATTCACGGGTTCCGGCGGTAGAATGCAGATATTCGACGTAACTAGTCCGGCGCAACCAACGCTGACCGGTACCTACCAACCGACTGACGGTTTCAATGCGAGTGGTATTGATGTGTCAGACAACATCGCTTGCGTCTCGTCGGTCCATTATCTCAAGAAGGGATTGTTCGTCCTTGATGTATCTAACCCGGCACAGCCGTCTCGTATTGGCCATTACTACGCCAACCATTCAGGGAGTGGATTAGGCGGCACCCGGGTTGATATTGTAGGCGACTACGTATATTTGGCAGCACTTGATGAAGGATTGCTGGTTCTACGCTTGCCTTGAGTGTAGAAGTGAATCTTGATTCGGGGACTGGCGGACTTCCGCGTTTTTGGGTAAAATTAGGGCATAGTGCGAACTGGCTATACTTCGCCGGTAACTGGTACGTACTGCGGTCATCGACGGGATATCTACGGCCGGTTCGCACCTTTCCGCCTTAAACCTAACCGCAATGAAAATCCTTTTTACCCCCTACTCGGGGGGATCAATCGCCCATGTAATCCGTTCTTTGGCTATCGCCGATGAGCTCAAGAGTCGCGGGCACGAGATACTCTTCACAACCACAAGAGTACGGAAGCCTTTTATCAATCAAGCCGGGTATGACGTGTACGGTGAGGGCCACGCCGAGGTCAACCTCAATGATGAAAAAGATCAGTCCATTAGTTACTTTCGTCAGAACCGCGAGTTGTTTCTCAATTGGCTGTCGGATGAACTGGCTGCAGCTGAAAACTTCCAACCTGATATCGTTGTAAATTCGCCGAGTTTCTTCGGCTCGCTCATCCGACACAAGTATGGCATTCCGTACGTCACGATCCTGAATGCCCAGTGGCTGAACCACTTTCGCGGTCTGCTCGGATTGGGCAAGTCGACCGAAGCCCTGCCGCATGTTCTGCTTCGCAATGCCTTACGACCGGTATTCACAAAACGATTCGAGGAATTGTACCTAACTGAGATCAGAGAATTCTATCGCGCCCTCAATATCGGCTTCGTCCCTTCCAAGCGAGCCGACCTTCACGCCCACAATCCGATTCTCATTCCCAGCATAGCTGAATTCGAGCCACTGGAACCGGATACGCGCGACGATGTCCATTTCATCGGACCCTTGTTCTGGCGAGGTTTTGAAGATATGGAATTCGACCGGCGCGGGATGTTTCATGATCCGAAGCGACCACTGATCTACGTATCACTCGGCGGGTCAATTTTCAAACAGGATGTTTATAATAATCTTATCAACCTGTTCATCGGCCAGTCGGAATGGAATATCATTATGAGTATCGGACCGAATTTTAAGCGTTCCGAGTTTCCGGCCGACACCAGGCATTTCAAACTCCACGAGTACGTTCCCGGACTCAAAGCCGCCCGTGAGGCCGAGTTGGTGGTAAACACGGCCAGTCACGGAACCGTCATGCAGTCCCTCTGGCACGGCAAACCGCTCGTGACCATTCCACACAATATCGATCAGGGAACCATTGCCGCCAGAATTCAGGAACTCGGCGTCGGAGTGAACCTTAATGCCGTCAACCTGCTTGACTTCTCCAAGCGGGAGAAGTACTTCCTCAAAGCCACCCAGGTCAAACCTAAAACGATTATGGCCGCCATCAAGCAGGTCCTCGACGACCCCCGCTATACCCTCAATGCGCAGCGCGTCTCAAGCCAATTGCGACAACACAACCGCGCCGCCGCTCTCGGAGCCGACTACATTGAATTATACGCTAAGCGACCGATTGCCTAATGTCGACCGTCCTTGTCAGTCTCATAGTCGCTTACAACCTCTTTCTCGTGTATGTTCTCTTTCGAAGAGGGCGAAAGGTCCAGAGCACGGTCTATTTTTGGCTCGTGATACTATCCGCCACGTTGTGGGCTGTCACAATTCTGGTCACCGATCTACTTACGGCGACTGATCAAATCGTATTGTGGTCACGGCTGTCGTTTGCCACATCGGCATTGGTCGTCCTGATGCTCTATTTCTTCTCCCGGTACTTTCCCGAGGAGCGGCTCGGCAGCCGCTCGAAAGCGGTTCTTGCCCTTACCGTGACCGCGCTGTTTATCGCCCTGTCACTCAGCGACAAAATAGTGGTGGATTACGGATTAGAGGGAACCATTTTTAGCTGGGGACAGCCGCTCTTTCTTGCCTTCATGCTCGTCGGCTTCTCGGTTTCATTGATCCAGATGTATCGAACGTATCGTCGCCTTAAACATTCGCCCCAGGGCTTTCAGATCCTCTATGTTCTGCTTGGCTTGTCAATATCAATTGGACTGGCAGTTTCAACCAACCTCATACTACCCCTTTTGCATATCGCCGAAATCAGATTTTTCGGTCCGCTGGCCATGGTGATCTTTCTGACCTTTACAACCTACGCCATCGTCAAGCACCGCCTCATGGACATCCGGCTGGTCTTGCGAAAATCGTTTATCTATGTCGGCCTGGCGGTCTTTGTTTTCACCGCGTACTATGTTACCGTCTGGGTAGACCAGCGCCTATTCGGCGGTCTCCACAGTCCTGGTGCATATCTCTCTGCACTGGTTATCACACCTTTGTTTCTAGTTGGATTTGCCTATATAGGCAAGTTTTTGCGTCATTTTGCCAACAAGTACTTCTTCACCGGGCTCTACGACTATCAGGAGACTCTTGAACAGTTCGCCAGCAGAATCTCTCAGACCATTCACCTTTATGAGGTCATTACGTTAATCGTGGAGACCGTACAGAATGCCATGCGAAATGACAACATTGCCTTTATTCTTCACACCGGAAAGCACAACGGCAATTATACACTGGCCAAATATATCGGTTTCGACGAGCGTGCGGTTCGGGATTTCTTTGACAGCGAAATTCAATCACGCGTCAAGGCCGGACTGAATCGACCCATTGTATCAGCAGAGCTTTTAGCCGCGTCAACTTCAGTGCCGGGAGCGAAGCATCTGCAGTCCGAAATGGATCGACATGGCATTGCCGTTATCCTGCCCCTGATCATCAAGAATTCGGTAAACAGCATCGTTCTGATCGGTCACAAGGTGACCCGAGAAGCCTTCACCAAGGAAGATATGGACCTCCTGAAAACGCTGGCCAACCAGGCGTCGGTAGCAGTTGAGAACGCCCGGCTCTACTCGTCTATGGAGGAAGTAGTAGCCGAGCAAACCCGCGAACTACAGGAGAAAAACCGCCACCTTCAGGACCTGCTCAAAATGAAATCGGAGTTTCTTTCAATCGCCTCACACCAATTGCGCACGCCATTGACCGCTATCCGAGGCCTTTTGGCTATGCAGGCCGACGGCGACCTGGACAAACTGCCCAAGCAGGATCGCAAGGACGCTCAGTTGCACATGCTGGAATCGGCCAACCGTCTGTCAAACATCGTCAATGACCTGCTCGATGCGATGGAGCTTGAAGGAGGGAATCTGCACTTCAAGATGGAAGCTGTCGATTTGATTGCCATCGTAAGCAAAGTCGTCGAAGAACTAAAACCCAACTACGACCGCAAAGGCCTCTACCTGCGCTTCAAACCGTCAGCCAAGGAACTCATGGTCGAAGCGGATCCCAGGATGATGCGCGAGGCACTAGAAAATGTGATAGACAATGCAGAGAAATACACGAATAAAGGAGGGGTTGAGATCGACTTGACGTCACACGCGAACGAAGTAACAATCACCGTAAAGGACACCGGCATCGGTATCTCCGAAACCGACAAAGCGCGACTGTTTGGAAAGTTTTCGCGCGGTGAGAAATCGACTTTCCAGCACACGGACGGCTCCGGCCTAGGACTCTTCATCGCCAAGAACGTTATAAGCGAGCATCGCGGCGAGATCAGTCTCGATAGCGCCGGAGAGGGGAAAGGAACGACCGCAACGATCACCCTTCCGGTTCATCAGCCTAAAGCCAAACCTGCATAACTGTATGGATTCAAAGAAAGTGACCATTCTCCTGATAGAAGATGATCCCACCCTTATCGAAATGTATCAACTGAAGTTTCGACTTTCCGGGCTGAACTTGTTGGTAGCCACCGGCGGATATCGGGGGCTTGATATGGTTAAGAAAGAAAAACCCGACCTGGTCCTTTTGGATATTCGCATGGATGATCTTGACGGCTTTGAAGTGTTGAAACGGATGAAAGCTGATCCGACCCTCAAGGATATTCCGGTTTATCTCCTGACCAACATGGGAGAAAAAGACGCTGCCGAAAAGGGAAAGCGTCTCGGAGCCGAGGCATACGTAATGAAAGCCAAATTAACTCCGCAGGAAGTTGTCTCGCTGGTCGAGTCGAGACTGACTAAATTGTGACAATCGCGTATGGATAAGAAGACCATTCTCCTGATCGACGACGATCCCGACATCCTTCACATGTATACACTGAAGTTCTCGTTCGAAAAGGAAATTGAATTGGTTACCGCGAATACTCCCGAATCGGGATTGGAGCTTGCGAAAAGGTTGACGCCCGACCTTGTACTTCTCGACTTAATCTTGCCCAAACGGGAAGGACTCCCGATGACACTGAACAAGGAAGCCGGGTTTCGGGTGCTGGAACAACTGAAGAAGAATAATCAGACCGTCAACATCCCGGTCGTCGTTTTTACAAATCTCGATGAGGAGAATCAGAGCAATATCGAGCGTGCAAGGGGTCTGGGAGCTCTTGATTATTGGGTAAAGGCGCGCTTTTCACCATCGGAAGTCGTCACAAAAGTCAAAGGGATACTCAGTTGAGTCAAACCTTCGTAATTCAGGAAATTGGCGGTCGGGTTCTTGACAGCAAATCTCACTGTGATAGGCTGTAGAAAACAGGAGGAGGAGTCATCAAAAGGGCACTTTTCCATCAATTTGGCAACGTCGTCACAACTAAGTGACGGCGCTTTCGGCTTTTTCAATCGGCGACTCTGTTTGCGGTCCTCGACTGAAAAAACTGAACTTTACAAACAAGGAGGTCAAATGTGCGTGCCACATATCCTGTCTGCTACAAAGTAGACGACAACGAATGGTGCTGCGAAATGCGGGACCGGAAGACTGGCAGAACATGGGGGACCGGCTATTCTACTAATCGGGAACATGCCGTTACACTTGCCCGGCAATCACAGCCCAAAGAGGCGTTTATTAAACGAGCCAGTGGTTGGATCAAGCGCCATCCAATACGCGCTACTGCAATCGTTGGTGGCTACATGATGTTTCGTGAACCGATTCGTCAGTTCGCCGACTTCGCCTGTAAGTTTGTAGCTGATGGGTTGTTCATGCTCGGGTTCCCGAGAAAACTATGCGTTGCAATAGGAGACACGGCGAATAAATTACTGCCGTAAATCGTTCACCTTCAAAAGAGAAAGGAGGCACGCCATGAGATGCTCATACAGAGTGACCATGTTGATGTCTGCCTACGGTACCGGATAACTATACCCGAGGTATTGGATCGCCCAAGTAAATCGCCGCCGGCGTTTGGGATTGCCTACCACGATTGCTCATTGCGAGCCAATACCGTAGGGGTTCTGCGCTTTCTAGCGCTCAGACACAAGATGGTGCGTCTAGGCCAACAGTGTCCGTAAGGCCGAAGAGCTGGACCGTCATAAGTCCTTGGTAAGAGCCGTATCCGAGCCACGCACGTTGTCACCAAAAGATGGTCGCCACTTAGCTGGCGCCTCACCCGTATGTTCCCATGGGAGCACTACAACAATAGGGGATCGGCCGAAGACGATCCCCTATTCTATTTTGATTCAGAATAGAAAAAAGCCGGGCAATTCATTGACTAGATGACGATCCTTCACAGCTTTGTAAGTCAAAAAATATTGCTCGGCCGAGCGAATTAGCTACCATAGGTAGCTGTTTTTGGTTTGAAAAAGGCCTATTCCCCCTCTTTTCTTGATTCTACATGACCGTGAAACGGTGTCAAGTCTCACTTATCCACAGACTCAAATTACGGCTGCGACCCCAATAGTACGAGGGCCGCTTAAACACGTCTAAAACAGGCCCAAGACTCATTTGCGGGGCCGTTCTCTAACAACACGCCACATGGTGGCTTTGAAGCTCTCCGGGGACACGATTCACGACTTGTCCACCGACATTGTCCGGGGGCGGTTATTGAGGCTGATTTCATGCGGGGTTATCCTGTAAGCGAACGAAAGTAACAAACAAAAACAAACAGCCCTATGATGTCCCGCACCGATTGGACCAATTATCCGAATCACATCCGGATTTTCCGCAAGAAACGGAATCTCCGGTTGCGGGACGTCGCGCGACTGGTCGGCATCCGCGTTGAGCATCATATCTCTCACTGGGAAGCAGGGTCGCGCGTGCCCACGCTGGAGACTGCCCTCAGACTCTCCGCAGCGCTCAGGTGTCCGGTCGAAGTGCTCTTCAGCGACCACTTCCGCAAGATTCGAGAGGAGGTGAACGCCCGGCAAAGAGACCACGATATCGTAATCGAGTACTAACAACCATTAACCAACACTACTATGCCCAACATAACTCCGGCGGTGAAAAACGAGCCGCAAACCAACGAGTCCGATCCGACTAACAAGTCTGCGGATGAACTCGCCCGATCTATCGCTGAGGAATTCGGCGACCTGGACAACCTGCCGACTTATCAGATGCACTGCCGCAAGTACCCCGAACAGATAGTCCGTAAAGCTCACGAACACACCTTGTCGGTACCACCCGACAAAGTCAAACGTTCACGGCTCGCCCTGTTCATCTATCTGGTCAAGAAATATGCGCGAGACTCGAAATAGCCTGCTCGCCATAGATCCCGGAACACAATACCTCGGCTATGCCGCCTTCAATTCTACCAAACTGGTTGATTTCGGCATCAAGTCGATTCGTCAGGGAGGATTGCCGATCATTCTTGAGCACGTAGAAGACATCCTCACCCGAATGCTTGTCGAAAAACAGCCATCCGTCCTTGTTTTCGAGCGTAACCAATTCTCCCAGGCTACGTCCAACTATCGGCTAATTCGAGTGATCCAAAAGATCGAATCATTGAGTAAGTCTCACCGCGTACCCTGCCACGGGCTGAATGCCAGAACAATCCGGCGGATTGTAACCGGCAACGGCAACGCCCGAAAGCTCGATGCCGCGAAATCCGTCATGTCGCGCTTTCCGGAGACACGCTATTATTTGAGAGGCCGGACCGGCAGTCAGGAGCGCTATTTCGGCAACATGTTTGATGCCATCGCTTGTGGAGTCGCATTCCTGCAACTGCATCCTCCCACTGGGACTGATTCTCCCCGAAGGAAGAAACGGAGGCTTGCCCGATGAGACCGAGACAGCCCACCAGTACCTTCCGTAAGAACCGCCGAACGCGCTTTCGTAGCAAACCCAAATGCAGCGTCTGCAAGCGTCAGGTCGACTTCGGCGACCTATGCTATTACTGCCGAAAAAGACGAACATCCTGAATACTTCGGCGCGTGTCGCGCCGTGGCCGGGCAGTCCACTGGACTGCCCTTGGATAAAGACGCCCCCCTCGTCGGTCGGTCTCGCTTCCCTCATTGGCCAGGTAAGCCGTCCCGAGGACAGCTTAAGAAAGTAGAATTGATGTATTATCATTACTACTTTCTGCGACGGCCTTATGGCCGTCTTATAAGGGCCAAATGAGGTCGGTCGCCGCCCGACTCTGCCCCCTTCCCGCACGCTTCCTGCCTGTCCTGCTTCTTTTGACTTGCCGAGAGTTATGTCGTCGATCTCCAAGTGACGAAGCAGGACAGGGACCGCCAGTAAGGTGCGGCTGCGTCGCTTGCGAACCACCAAACGGTTCGCGCTCCTTGGCCTCGCCCCACGATTTGACATCTGGTGGAGGGACTCGGCGAAGCGGGCAGAGTCGGCCGGCTCGAACCGCCAACCGTCCAGCCGTCGCCCCTTGGGCTCGGCTTCACGGGGCGGCCGTCACGCCGTGGGCGTGACTTTCGGCCTCCGACGAGGGGGGCGTCCGGAAGAGGAATCCGGCAAAGCCGGAATTAGAATTGGATTACATTCAACCCATGACATTGACAGCCAGTAGACCCCATCGATCACGCTATGTCCGGGACAAAGCCTCCCCATCGGAAATTGCCCTCAAAGAGCGAGATTATGCCGTCATTCAGCTTGTCTACAACCACCGCTTTCTGACCCTCGAACTGCTCTGGCACCTCCTCCAACCGGACTACCGGAGTCGGTCAATCCGATACGCCGTGGGGACAGATGGCAAAAGTCGCCCCAAACGATATGGTTTTGGCCAGCAGGCCCTCTCGAAGCGACTCCGGCAGCTTTTCCACGCCGGGTATCTGGAGCGCCATTATCCGACCGATCAGCCAATGGGACGGGGACATGGTGCCCCACGTGCCATTTATGGTGTGGGGCTCAAATGCGCCCCTATACTCGCAGAACGCGTCGGCGTACCCGCTTATGAGATTCGCCGGATAGTTGAGCGTAATCGCGTCAAATCGCCTTTTCTCCGTCACGCTATCGAGGTCACACGGTTTCGAGTGACATTGGAACTTGCCTGCCAAAGGTCTGCCGATGAAGTCAGATTGCTGTTCTGGGAGCAAGGCGAAGTGCTTCGTGACTATGTCGAATTCACTGACCGTTGGGATCAGAAGCAAACATTGCCGGTCTATCCCGATGCATTCTTCGGCCTGGAGCTTCCGAGTGGCCAACGAAAACACTACTTCCTTGAGATTGACCGGGGAACCGAGCCAATTTCGGCGCAAGGCCAGCGTACTGATGTTCGCCGCAAGCTCATCGCATACCGCCTATACAGAAAGTCCGGGCGATTCCCGCGACGCTATAGCTACCGCCGCTTACCCGATGGGACTGTAGTTGGCCTCAACATCGATAACGGCAGAAACTCAGTGGCGACCGGCGATGATTCAGGTCTCAATGGGTTCCAAGTGTTGTTAGTGACTCCCGGGATCATTCGGTCGAAGACGCACGTGTCCGGGAGAATTGCCAATATCATATCCCAGCTATCTGACATGGGCAGATTCTATGTTACTACTTCGCTATTTCTTTTCACGACGCCGGAAGCGTATTCGGTCATACGACCGGAGTCACTGTTCGACCGCTGCTGGCTAACGCCGCGTGCAAACAGCGAACTCACAAGTCTCATCGAATAGCCGGGAACTCCGGCTTCATACATTCCGCCTTCCTCACCGAGTGACCATTAGCTGTTACGTAGGAGCAGGGCGCGTTACGGGTGATAGCGATCCGCCCTGGTCGCAGCCGGGCCGTCACCCCGCGTTGCCGCCGTCCGCTGCGGCGCGGAATGGTGGAGCCGGAAGTCTTGCGTATTCAACATCTTCAGATGTATATTCAACCATCAAATTCATGTTATCAAAGGAGTGAACATGTCTTATCGAGTGTTTCTCAGTCACAGTAGTGCGGACATTCAAGTGGCAAATTACATTGTGGATAGTGCGCGACAGATTGAAGTGGAAGTCTACCTTTGCGAGCACGACGTACAGCCTGGTCGGCATATTTCCGAAAAAGTCAAAGCCGAAATTGATCGATCAGACGGAATGATTGTGCTACTTTCTCCTGCCAGTCAACAATCTACCTATGTCCAGCAGGAAATCGGCTATGCAGAGGGAAAGGAGAAACTAATAATACCTATAGCCTTGCCCGGCTTTGATCCGTCTAAGCTTTCTATGTTAGACGGGAGAGAGTATATTCTCCTAGATTATCGAAGACCAGAGTCATCGATCCGTGGGATGCAGCAATTCTTATTGCGTAAGAAGCATGAAAAGAATATTGCCACAGGAATACTCTGGGGTATTGGGCTCTTTCTAGCAGGTGCCTTTGTGGCGAACAGTGAAAACTCTTAGCAGGAGTGCTGGGAAATGCCACTTATTCAGATCACCATGAGTCACTTTGATGCCGTACTTGCTTAATGAAAGATAGCGAACTAATTACCAAAGCCGAACGCCTCTATTTGCAGGACGAGTTTGGCGCATCATTTAAAGCTTCAGAGAAGGCTCTCAAGGAAGCTCAAAGGACAAAGGACTTCCCACGTCAGGTCGAATGTCTCATTCTTCAGACGAAAGCATTGATGTCTACAGGTGAGGCGACCAAGGCCAAGCGCCTGGCAACCAAATTCGTCAAAATGGCACTAGACAGGTGCCCACAGGAAACGTATGCGAACGCGCTGATCGAATCCGGCTACCTGTTTCTGCAGTACCTGGAATACGCCAAAGCTGAAGAGCAAACCGCCGAGGCGCTGGTAATTGCTCGTGATCACGGTCTGGCGGCTTTGGAAGCAGACGCTCTGGTCCAACTTGCGTCTATAGACAGCTTGAGACAAAATCACAATCAAGCGCTGGTATATCTTCGCCAGGCACTTCACATCTCAGACGATGCTGATAACTCCCGATCGCGGTTGGAGACCATGCTTCAGCAAGGGCAGGTCTATGGAGCTATGGGAAACTATGAGAAGGCTCTGGATCTGTTGGAGCACGTACAATCGGCCTCAATGGAGCAACTCGAACTATTCGTTGAAAGTCTGTTATGTCAGGGTGATATTTACAGGTCTGTCGGCGACTTCGACAAGGCTGAGAGGATGTATGACGCCGCACTGAGCGCTTCCGAGAAACACGACGTCTCGACCAAGTCGGCAGACATTCTCAAGCGCGTCGGTAATTTGCTTCTTCACAAGCGCGATTTCAAGAGAGCGTTGGAGTGGTTCAGGTTTGCCGAGAAGGAGACGAAGCGATTCAAATCGCAATCCCTTTTTCCTTTCGTTCCGCTCGGTTATGGTACGGCCTATAATGGTCTTGGGGATTACAAACAGGCCATTCATCACTTGAAGAGAGCTATCGAATTCATCGCACCCGATTTCCTACTGCACAGCACTATCCTAAGTCAAACGCTTGATCAGTTTTCTCATGCCTTCGGATCGCTCAACAAAACCGGACCAAGCGGTCAGGCGGCTGAACTGTCACGCCGAATTCGGGACCTATCAAAGTCCGGAGTTGATGACTCCCCACATTCTGGCCTGTTGGCCCAGACCCTGAAACGTGATCTCAGGGATTTTATCACTTCACTTAAGAAGTCGGCCGTTACGGTATTTTCGCGTCACGGCGTCCGAATTGACCTGATTTCTGGTGAGATTTACGGTGAGGAAACACTCTCCATCGGCCAACTATCCGACCTCCAGCTTGCCATTTTCAACCTATTGGTCGAGCGCGAGGGTCATTTCGTGTCAAACACTGACATAATCAAACTGTATGAGGAGTTCGCCGAATCGCTGGAAGGCGTACCTCGTAGGGCTCATTATTTCATCGCCGAAATCCGCAAAAAACTCCCCGTCAAGCATATCATCGTGACCAAACGAGGTCGCGGTTACACGATTCCAAGCCTCTAATTCCCGTCCTTACAATCCTTACATAACGACTGGGTGGACTCGCATCTGAAAGCGGTCCATTTTGGCTTCGTGACAAGCAAACAAAACCCTCAAACTGAAAGGAGTTTGTCATGAAGCAAGTTGTAATCGTAATCGCCGGTTCAGGGCGTAGTCACGACGTGACTATTGAACCCGGTACCACACCCGAGGACATCTTCCGCGATCTCGGAATCGGGGAGGACTTTGTCCTGTCCAAGGACAACGGCGCTCACGTGTTCGGCAATACGGAAAACATCTACGCCGAAATCAAGGACGGCGAGAAGCTGCATGCCGCGAGTCGGACCGACGTGGGCCATGTTATCCATCACCACGGCGGGAGCCGGTAAGCGTACCGAACCGAGTCGGTGCAGGGAGGCGTCGGGCAGAACCGGCGTCTCCCACCCGCCTCCAACCAGAAAGGAGAAAAGACCATGGTCAATATCACGCGAAGGTTCCGGCCGCTGTGGATGGATCGCCGGTGGCAACGGCGTGGCGACAGTTTTTTCGGATGGTACCGGGTCAGCCCGTTCGGAGCGTGGCAGGGTCGCATCGTCAAACGCCACGCCACCAAGTGGTCATACTACATCTACGACCCGCCGCAGGAAGTACTGTCCGGCCCTCACGGCCCCTGTTTCATCCGCAAAGGAGATGACGTTTACGAAGTTCACTTTTCACGTCGAGGCAGATCGGTTGTTGACGGGATCGTGGGCATAGAACTAACCCTGCGCCAGGCATTCGAGGGATAAAGGGTCAATCACTTGTATCGAAAGGAAATAGAAAATGGAACGAGAACGGTTTTTGCGAAAGCTAACCGTAGAGCGTCTGGAGCAATTGTGTCAAAGTCTAGGCATGCAATCGCAGGTAGATTTCACCGCCCTGAGATCTGCCTTGACCAAAGGAGACATTGCCGATGCTGAGGCGATCTTCAGGCGGCTGATGACAGATCACGAGCTCCTGTACGGCCTAACTCATGCCAGAGCTTTGGCCAGTGATACTTTGCCTAACCAACCTACTTTCTTGGTGAGCTCCGAACTGCTTTACAATGAGTACGAACTTCTGCGGCAGTATGAGAACGAAGTGATTCGGTACGCAACCGGCACTGCTTTCAATGACCTGCTCACTATCGAGCGCACCGTAGACATTGAGCACGACCGCTCCGAGTACGGGCGGGCGACTTCGAATGCGGCCGCTACCAGCCGAATCCTGGCGCAACTCGAAAAACGGGGCAGTCTGCTGACGGCGTATCTACACATGCATCCGGGCCGCGGGAAATCTTCGAATCTGCCGTCACAGATCGATCTGACCAATCAGATGCAGCTGGAAACGGCTGGCTATCGCACGGTGGGGATCATCTATTCGCGCGATGGCTACGCCCGATTCTTTTCTCACCGGATGCCGTTTCGTGTTTGTGTCACAGGGAAAGGAGTTCGCCATGCGGCGGAAAAGCTCTATCGGCTCACTGAAGTCTAAATCGTTTCAAAGTCCCGATCTGAGAGATCAGGGTACCGAGCGCGACCGGGTATGGTCTCGCCAGGAAGGCATTCCGAATTGGAATCAGCAAACTGCCTGGGACACGACCGTGCTGCAGGTCGGCTGCGGAGGACTTGGGGGTGAGATACTTCACTCATTGGTCAAGAAAGGCTATGGAGAAATCCATTGTTTTGACGGTGACACCGTCGACTTGTCCAATCTCAACCGGCAACAATTTACACCCAAAGACTTGTGGAAGAATAAGGCTGAACGCCTTGCTCGCAATCTGGCGCAAGACGGTTGTATGGGCAGTCACATCAATGCCTATCCCTATTTCTTCGAAGCGGCGCTGGAGCGAGGTCTCGATCTTACTCCCGCTGTCGTCATTTGTGGTGTAGACTCCGATCAGTCGCGGCGGGCCGTCGCGGAATGGGCTATGAGAAAGCACGTACCGGCTCTGTTCTGCGCCGTATCACGCGACGGCGATCAATGTTACTGCTTGGTGCAACGTCCTGGCGAAGCCTGTTTCGGTTGCATCCTGCCGCACGCAATCAACATTGACATCACCCCCTGTCCCGGCGTACCGGCCATCATCGATCCGCTCAAGCTGGCCGCTGCTCTGACATCATTCGCCGTCGACTCGCTGGTTATGGGCCGCCCGATTGGCTGGAACTATCGGGAGATTCGCCTGGCCGGTTTCATGCCGGAGCTTGTCCGCACTGTCCCGAGAAATCCCGAATGTCCGCTGTGCGGTGAAAATCGTGAGGGACAATCATGACGGCGATAGAACGGATGCTCATACCGCTCTTTGAACGGCTGTTGGCTCGACCCCGATCGGCGAAGTCGAATGCGAGTCCGGGCGCGGGACGATTGCAGATCGGAGAGGCGAGCGCCTTGACAGATTGTCGAGTCATTGAGCCGTTCGCCATAGAATTGTCTGATTTGCAGCGCCACGCTGTCTCGCTGGGCTCGTCCGGTGGCGGGAAGACTTCATTGATATTCGTCTTCCTCGTGAACTTGCTCATGCATGGCTATGGCGGACTGATGGTCGACATTCATGACGCTGTTCCCAAGTTCCTCTCACTGGCAGCCCGATTGGTCACCACCGGCGTCCTGCCCAAGCGAGTCTTGAGCAGAATCCTCGTCGTCTCCTTTGATGACCAGGCCCCGCTGGTTCGATTCAATCCGCTGGCCAAAGTGACATGGGCCAAACCGCATCGAGTCGGGCAGCACATGGAACTTATGCTCCGCCGACAATGGCCCGAGGCAACCTGGGGTGCGCCCTCAAGTGAATTGATAGCCAACACCTTCTGTTTGATGGCCGAGCATGGTTTGCCGCTGACAATGACCGAACCGCTACTTAGAAATCCTGCCCTCCTGCATCACCATTGTCAGACTGTTCGCAATGAAGCCTGCCGTAATTACTTTCTCAATCGCTGGCTTCATCTCTCTGATGCCATGCGCGACTTCTACACGCAGGTTTTCCTCCCGCGACTCAGCACCTTTCTGGCCGATCCGAAGCTCCGCGTCATGTTCGGATCGAATACGTCCGATCTTGACCTGTTCCAATGCCTGAATGATCGCATGCTCGTTCTCTTTGACCTCAATAAGGGCATTCTCGGACGGGATGCTGAACTAGTCGCCAGTATCATTCTGGCAGTCGAGCAACAGGCAGCTTTCGCGCGCTTGCCCATTCCGGAGCCGGAGCGCCACCTGTCGACTCTTATAATCGACGAATTCAACGCCTTGGCCGGAGTCCACGAGATCATTGCTCCGGCCCTAAACGAGTTTCGCAAGCTGAAGATTCCGGTCCTCTTGAGCGGCCAGTCGCTAACCGGCATGGACCGAGCCATGCGCTCGACCATTCTCACCAACTGCGCGGTACGCTGCTGCTTTCGTATGGACGCCGAGAATCTCAAGACCGTAACGGCAGAACTGCAAGGGGAGGAACGGGAGTTACTCAGAAGCCGTATCGCCCGGCTCGGAGTTGGCGAGGCGATGGTCTTTGTCGGCGGGAAACCGGCCCGCCAGGTATCAGTCGATTATCTCCCCATTCCGGAGAAGCTCAGTCGGATCGAAGAGCAAATGGTCCGCCAAATGTACCGCAACGTCGGCGGTGTAACGTGGCCCCCGGCGTCTTCCGATGAGCACTCCAGTTTTGGTGAGCCGCCCAAATCTGAGCCACCCAAGGTAAACGAGCTACCGGCGTCTGACGCTGATCCGGACAGAGGCAATCATGACTTGCCGCCCGGCTATCGCGAAGGGGGATTCTGATGAGAGCCAACCCCTCCAGACGGCAAAGTGCGCCCCGCCTGGTCTTGAGTGATCGAGATCGAGAGCTACTCAACTTGCTGGACCGACATCTCCTTCTCACTCGGGAGCAGTTGCAATTGCTCCTGGACTGGCCGTGTGTCACCCGAATCAATCGTCGCCTAAGGCAATTATTCGATGCCGGTTTGGTGGAACGGCGATTCATGCCAGTGCAATCGGGGTCCGCACCAGCTATTTACTATCTCGGCCGAGAAGGTATCCGGCACCTTGCTTCTATAAGCCAGAATGATCTGGATATGCTACTGCGCCGCCGACGTCGAATTCGGCGCATGCCCGACAGCACGCTGGCGCATGATCTTGGCATCAGCGACTTCGCTGCCGCATTAATCGGCCACTGTTTGAAAACGTCCGGAGGTGAATGGATCTCCTGGCTTAACGAATACGCCTTCCTCAATACTTGCCAGACGGCCAAAGTGCCGTTGGCAGTCATGCCGAGGCCGGACGGGTATGGTCGATACGCCATTAACCGACTGCTGTACCACTTCTGTCTGGAACTGGATACTGGCAGTGAGTCGCTTCGACGCCTTCGCCGAAAGCTCGAACTCTATCAATTGGCCCAGTCATCCGGCTATTTCCGAAAGCTGTTCAAGCTCAGTCGGCTGACGGTTCTGATTGTAACCACGTCCTCAGGCAGAGCGGCAAGTCTCGCCGCAAGACTGCCACAGTCGCCTTCACTGCGAGTATTGGTCGGCACTCTCACAGAAGTCACACAAAACCCGCTTTTCGGCTCCGTTTGGAATATGCCGGGGCAACAAACGACCACTTCACTGCATCGTCAGGAAGTCACAAAGGAGCGTAGCTAGCATGCGTTGGTGCCCGTCGTGCAGGAGAATCTCACCCGGTCAGCCGGAACGGTGCCACTATTGCGGCCGTACCTGGAATCTCAGGCTTTGTCAGAGCGGGCACGAAAACCCGCCCGATAGCCAGTATTGCGGGTTATGCGGCAGCGCACGGCTCAGCGAACCGGCTCCCGGCGGCTACGTCGTCAATCGGTTGTTCCGCCTCTTTAACCAACCTGGCTTGATTGTGCGAACTGTAACAGCCGTGCTCGGGATCGCACTTGTAATCACGATTTTGACCAACATCGATAGCTTAATGCCACTACTGCTGGCCATTGCCTTTTTGGTGTTCGTGTTCTGGCTCGCCCGACGGCTGCTACCTGAATGGCCTGTAAGACGAGTCACACGAAGGCTTCGGTCGCCTAGGCGCAGTAAATCAACACCTAATAGACCACACAGGCGTCGGGGACGAACTACCGGCGCTTAATGAAAGGGAATCCAAAATGTCTAGTCGTCTTAACTCTTACGGAAACAACAGCCTTTCGGCAGGTCATCGGGAGGTACATCGGGACAGACAACCGGTGCACTGGTTGCATCAAGCAGGTGCACCAATCTGGAATAGGCACACGATCCCTGAGCACTTGATTCGGATTGATGTTGCAGCCGGTGTAGACACACCTCCCATGCCACGTGGGAGGTTCGATATCATCTATGCCGATCCACCCTGGCGCTACAAATGGTCGGGCATGAATACCAAAATAGAGAAGCACTACCCGACTATGGATTTGCAGGACATAAAGAGCTTACAGATTCCTTCGGCCGCAGATTCGGTTCTGTATCTGTGGACGCCACCGGCCATACTTGGTAATGCGCTGGAAGTTATGGAAGCTTGGGGCTTTCGGTATCGCAGCCATGCTGTGTGGGACAAGGAGATCATGGGGCTTGGCGTCTGGTGGCGAAATCAACACGAATTGTTACTGGTCGGCCGCAAGGGCACGTTTCCGGTGCCGCCACCGTCGCAACGGCTCCGTTCGGTGTTTCGTGAGAAACGAACCATCCATAGCAAAAAGCCGCACTCGGTTTACGAGATGATTGAGCACATGTACCCCGGAATGCGGTATCTGGAGTTGTTCGCCCGGAACCGCCGCCGCGGCTGGAAAAGCTGGGGCAACGAGGTATAAGGCGCTTAAGCCCTGTTTATGTCGCGTTCGACTACATATAGCGGTAGGCTCAACCAACGAGAACGAGTGTCGCTTGTTGCCGAGCTCTTGCTGGAAAGTGCCCTGAGGGTGATGGACTCTTCAACCGCGAAGACTGACGCAACAGAGCCGAAGGGACCGTGCCTTCATCCCGTCGCTGTCCTGACCAAAAACAACGAGTCAACTCGAATACCAACTGACTCATGAGAAAGGAGTTATCCAATTGAAAGACGACTTTGTTGAACCGACTGCCGAGGTAACGTGACAGTACATCAAGAAAACCCATTGCCGAAACAGCCGCCATGTGATCGCCCATGCGCCGGGTTACGAGGAGCACTTGGGAAAAGAGGTCATGTCTGTCTGTCAGGGCATTGCAGACCGGCGGTTTTTCTAAGTGTTTGAATCTTACGGTTTACGATTATTCGGCGTGGTTACTACGTCGTTGGACTTCACCTGCCGATCAGTCTTGATCGCCTGGCACACCCGGGTACATTGGTAGACGACGGTCAGGATCCACCCTCGCCCGTTTTCTTACCTCTTATTTCATTCAGGATTCTCGATCTCAAACTTCTTTAGGCGGTAGATCAATACATGGCGGGGGATATCGAGACGCTTTGCGGCCTTGGTCTTGTTCCAGCCGGTTTTCTCTAAGGCTTCGACGATCATTCTTCTTTCTGCTTCTTCGAGTGTTACCTGATTCTCGCCATCGCTATCATGGCCTTCATCCCGAGGGTCAAACTGACCGAAGTCCTTCGGAAGATCCTTCGCTGTCAGTTTGTTGCCTCGCCTGAGTATCGCCATCCGCGCTATGAGGTTCTCAAGTTCCCGGACATTCCCCGGCCAGTCATGCTCCATGAGTTTGTCCACAAGTTTTGGATCAAGGCTGATTTCGTCCTGTTCGCTGTATTTAAGAACAAACTCCCGAGCCAACAGGGGGATATCGTCGCGGCGTTCCCTGAGGCTCGGAACCTGAAGCGGAACCACATTGAGCCGATAAAACAGGTCTTCGCGAAATTTCCCGGAACGGACTCGTGCTCGGAGGTCAACGTTGGAGGCGGCAATGAGTCGCACATCAATAGGTCGTAAGACCTCGGCACCGACCGCCTCGATAACGTTTTCCTGGAGAACACGCAGCAGCTTAGCCTGTAGGTCAATGGCCAATTCGCTCACCTCATCAAGCAGCAACGTCCCTTTATCGGCAAGTTCGAATTTGCCCTTTTTGTCCCGGACGGCGCCGGTGAATGCGCCTTTCGTGTGTCCGAACAGCTCGGATTCTATCAACTCCCTCGGAATCGCGGCACAATTGACCGCGATGAATTCCTGCTCGGCGCGGGCACTCTCCTGATGAATTGTTCGCGCTACCACTTCTTTCCCAGTACCCGATTCACCGGTGACCAGAATCGTCGCATCGGTGTCGGCAATCTTGTGAATCATCGACTTCAATTGGCGAAATGGTTTTGAGGCTCCAATCAGTTTCTTGTCTGACTCAACCTTTTTCAGCTTGCCCCGAAGTCTCTTGTTCTCTGATTCGAGTTTTTCGAATTGAAGGGCCTTCTCGATTGCAACGAACAGCTCTTCATCCTCAAACGGTTTTGTGATGTAGTCGAATGCACCAAGCTTGACCGCCTGCACAGCCTGATTAACGGTAGCGTGGGCCGTGATCAAGATGACCTTTATGGCGGGCTGGGCGGTTTTTGCTTCATTCAATAACTCGATACCGTCCATTTTGGGCATGCGGATATCTGATAGCAGCAAGTCATAAGGTGCTGACTTAATCGCCTCGAGAGCCTGGAGGCCGTCTGCGGCTGTATCCACTTTGAACCCCTTTTTCTCAAGCTTGAATTGCAGCACTCTGCGGACAGAGGAGTCATCGTCAGCAAGGAGAATCTTCATACTGGTACTCCGACTACCGTCAATGGCAGTTTAATTTCCGCTCTTGCGCCACGGCTGGTATTATTTTCAAGTTTAATGCAACCCTTGTGCCGTTCAACTATGCTCTTCGCTATGGCGAGCCCAAGCCCCGTACCGGTTGATTTAGTCGTGAAGAACGGCTCGAAGATCTTCGATACATTCTCCTCACTTATGCCGTTGCCGGAATCTTCAATAGTGATCCGCGCATCGGACTCTTCGGTCCCAAGGCTGATTGTCACATTCGATTCATCTGGGGATGCATCCACGGCATTGAGCAGCAAATTAAGCATGACCTGGTGAATCCTCTCTTCGTCTGCCATCACGATTACAGGATCTTCAACGTGACTAATGATCCTTATATCTCGCCTCAAAGCCTGTGGCTGAATCTGCTTGAGGCTGGAGCGGACAACATCGGCCAGATTAAGTACGGCTAACGTTGTTTCACTGGGTCTGGCAAACTCGAGAAAATCGGTCACACTGGCGTTGATACGTTTCACTTCTTTCAATACGATGGCTTGGAATTCTGCCTTGTCTTCCTCAGAAGTACCATCTTCACAAAGGATTTCGACTGCCCCTTTAATGGAGGCCAGCGGGTTCTTTATCTCATGAGCCATGCCGGCAGCTATTTGCCCTACGAGCGACATTTTGTGTGAATGTTCCAGCTGAAGTCTCATATCTTCGGCTTTTTTTCGGCTTCGGAATTCCCGCTCGATGAGACCGCCGGACAGCAACGCGATCGCGAAGTAAAAGATGATTTCGGTCAGTTCATCTGCAAGCGCGTGAACTTCCAAGCCGGTTGTAAAAATGTAGGGAAGGACGGCAACGGAAATGAACAAGGCCGCGTAAAGGCCGCCACGCAACCCAAACCAGGCAGCGGCAATTACAATTGGGATATAGCAGAACCGGCCATGAATCGCATGAATCCAATGGACATGTCCGGATAATGGCTCCACTATCAAGCCATAATGTAAGGCCAGAGTGAAGGCGATTACACCGCCAAGGACATAGAATTTGGTTGTCTGTTTTTCAGGTTCCCACATAGAACTTTTGCCTCTGTCGATTTACTTAGCAATGAGTATGCCAGTCTACAGCTCCATCGCGTACTATCTCCGTAATGTATTGATTCACATTGGAATACAAGTATCAGTCCTGGAAAACAACGATAAGCGGTCCGGTCTTTTCTGCCGGGCTATACAGAATATTATTCGATATTGAAGAATATTCTACACACAAATTCTACACTCGCCTATCTCGGAATCCGGAAGTCGTTGTTGTTAAGTGGCTTGTGCTTTTGGGCATGCCATTTGATATCCCCATTGTTCAATGAAACCAACACGACTGAGAAACTGGATGATTAGGCCAAACATGATAATCAGACGTTTATTTGACCAGCCCCGATGCGCAACGAGGAACTACGGATACATGATCTCCTCACTGGCGGTGTTTGTTCTCTTCTGGGCAGGTTTAGTCCAGGCCGCCGACAAGTCTGAAGCGCGCTCGACTATCGACTCGCTGGCTCCTGTTCTGGACACAATCCCAAAACTGATTCCGTCCTTTGACTCGACCAGCACTCTGGCCGACTACTTGGCGGTGGCGATGGAAAGGAGTCCGCGGTTGCGATCCGCCTATAATCGTTGGATCGCGGACCTGAAGAAATCCGATCATGTCGGGGCATTGCCCGATCCGATGTTCAACTACGCCTACTTCATCGAGAACGTGGAGACCCGGGTCGGTCCGCAGGAACAACGGTTTGGGGTGCGTCAGTCGTTTCCGTGGTTTGGAACGCTTGGCGCGAAAGAAGACATGGCCTTTGCAATGTCGCAGGCATCATATCAGCGATTTGAAGCGGCCAAGTATGAGCTGTACTACGATGTAAAGTCCGCATTCTATGACTACTACTTTTTAGGTCAAGACCTCCAAATCACCAGTGAGAACTTTGAGCTTCTGAAGTTTTGGGAATCGGTCGCACAATCCAAATACAAGGTGGGACTAAAGCAACATCCCGATGTCATCAAGGCTCAGGTAGAACTTGGAAAGCTCGAAGACCATTTGCAGACGCTCCGTGAACAGGTTGAGCCCAAGGCCGCCCGATTGAGAGCCTGGCTAAATCTGCCGGGCGACGTAGAGATTCCCGTCCCGCAGTCTATTACTGTGGCGGAAGTGCCGCTTGTCGAAGATTCGGTGGTCGCCATCATCACCCGCCACAATCCGAATCTCCGAGCACTTGACCGGATTATCGAGAGTAGACGAGCCGAGGAGAGGCTGGCCGGCAAGCAAACGATGCCGTCGTTCTCCATTGGTGTCGATTACATCCAGACTGGGGAGGCTATCAATCCGGATATGTCGGAAAGCGGCAAGGATCCCTGGATGATTGGCGCCAGCGTATCGTTGCCAATCTGGTTCGGCAAGAACAGTGCTCGCAAGAAGGAAGCCGAAGCGCGGCGCCGGGCGGCTGAATACAATTTGAAGGACTCGGAAAACCAACTCGTGGCGGTGAGTGAACGGCTCCTGTTCGAGTATTCGGATGCTCTGCGCAAGACTCGCCTGTACCGCGACGGGCTTGTACCCAAAGCCGAGCAGTCCCTGAACGCCATCTATGCCGCCTATCAGGCAGGCGAAACGGATTTTCTAAATGTCTTGGATGCTCAGAGACAATTGCTGGATTTCCAGCTGACGGTGGCGCGAGAACAGACCCGACTTGCCACGAAGCGCGCCCAACTGGAAATGCTCAGCGGAACAGAACTCAGCAAACACCTGCAACAATAACCTACTCGGAAGGAGTAACGAAATGCGTTCATTCAAACATGCACTCACAGCCCTCGTCCTGCTCTTTGGACTTGTATCGGTCGCGCAAGCTGGGGATGCAGACAAGAAATCTGAAGCTGACGCTCCCAAGGAGCTGAAGAACCAGACTCATTGTCCGGTAATGGGCGGCAAGATCGATTCGACAGTCTATACCGATATTCAGGGCCAGCGGGTCTATCACTGCTGCCCGATGTGCTCGGAAAAACTGAAAGCCGATCCGGACAAGTTTTTCAAGAAAGCTGCCGGAGAAGGCGTACTGTTTGAGAACATTCAATCCACGTGTCCCGTCTCAGGCGAAATACTGGAGGACAAGTCTGTCTACTCAGACTACGAAGGCCGTCGAGTTGTGTTCTGCTGCAAGAAGTGCCGCGGCACGTTCAACGAAGATCCGGAGAACTACTTGAAGAAACTTGATGAGGATACTGACTCGAAGTCAGAAAACATGAAGAAGATGGATCACAGTGACCACAGCGGACACAATCACTAGGGTTGCTGTGCATTGAGATCGTAAGAGGGAAAGAACGTCATGAATACTGAACAGACAACTCGAAACAACTGGCGGGGGCTGATCCCGCGAGGACGCTCAGCAACCATCTCACTGTTGATTGTAGCTATCGTGGCGTTCTCCCTCGGCGGTCTCTTGTTTGGTGGTGGAGAATCGACAGAACCGAACAGCGGCGCAGATGAGCACGCTCCTGCCGCATCAGCTGAATCATCGGAACCCACCATGTGGACTTGTTCCATGCATCCGCAGATCCAGCTCCCGAAGCCGGGCAAGTGCCCGTTATGCTTTATGGATCTGATCCCGATTGAAACCAGCGGAGGCGGAGAAGACCTCGACCCCAGCCAAATTCGCATGTCAGAAACGGCTGTTAAACTGGCCGGCGTTCAAACGACTCCGGTCACCAGGGCGTTTGCCGAGCGATCGATCCGCATGGTCGGCAAGCTCGACTACGACGAGACCCGAGTTTCGTATATTACTGCTTGGGTGGCGGGACGACTGGACAGTCTCTTTGTCGATTATACGGGAGCGACAGTGTCAAAGGGTGATCACATGGTTCACATGTACTCTCCAGAGTTGGTAGCCGCCCAGGAAGAACTTCTGCAGGCCAAAAAGGCAGTTGCAACTCTCAGCACCGCCAATAGTACCGTTCTAAAATCAACGGCGAATCAAACATTGAAATCGGCCCGCGAGAAACTGCGTCTCTATGGACTCTCCGAATCACAGATTGCCGCCATAGAACAAGGAAACGTGCCCTCAGACCATCTTACGATTACGGCGCCTGCTGGTGGCGTAGTTGTCCACAAGGATGCAAAAGAGGGAATGTATGTTTCAACAGGAACCCGTATTTACACGATTGCAGACCTCAAGCGGCTGTGGGTTCTGCTCGAGGCGTACGAATCAGATCTACCTTGGCTGAAATACGGCCAGCGCATTGCATTCACATCGCCATCATTTCCGGGTGAGGTCTTCGATGCCGTTATCAGCTTCATCGATCCGGTAGTAAATCCCAAAACACGGACGGTCAATATTCGCGCGGTGGTGGGTAACGCCGACCAGCGGCTTAAACCGGAGATGTTCGTCAGTGCTTCGGTCCAATCTCGTTTGGATAGCGAGGGCAATGTCATAGCGCCGGAGCTTGCGGGGAAATGGATCAGCCCGATGCACCCGGAGATTGTCAAAGATGGCCCAGGCAAATGTGACATCTGTGGTATGGACCTGGTGCCGGCGGAGACGTTTGGCTACTCAGGAGGAAACAAGAAAACGGGGAAAGCTCCATTGCTGATTCCCGCCTCCGCACCGCTAATTACGGGCAAGCGAGCGGTTGTCTATGTGCAGGTGCCAAGCGACGAAGGTGTCGTTTTTGAGGGACGGCAGATCACGCTTGGTCCTCGTGCTCAGGAATACTATGTCGTAAGAGACGGGCTGGAAGAGGGAGAACAGGTTGTTACCAACGGGGCCTTCAAGATTGACAGTGAACTTCAGATCAAGGCCAAGCCAAGTATGATGTCGCCACAGGGTGGTGCCGTTGCTGCTGGCCACGATCACGGCGAGACCGGGTCGGTCAGGATGGCCACAGCGGAAGAACGCCCGTACGAAGCTGGTACCGCTGAGAGACTGGATGATTGTGAAGAAGCTCTGGTTGCCCTGGCTCCTGTATACGACGCTTACTTCGACGTTCAGATGGCCTTGGCCAATGACAATCTCGACGAGGCAAGAGAAGCATACGGCACGCTGGCCAAGTTGATCGATGGCGTGGACATGAGCCTGTTTGAAGGCAAAGCGCACGAGCGGTGGATGGACATATCCGAGAATCTTGCAGGAGCCGCTAAAATCGGTAACTCCGCAGGATCGATTGTCGGGGCGCGCGACGCTTTCTTCAATCTATCATTGGCAACTATAGAAATGCACGATACGTTTGGACACGCGTCCGATGAGCCGTTTTATCTGACGTATTGTCCGATGGCCCGTGACAATGCCGGAGCATACTGGTTGCAACAGGAAGACATCGTCTGGAACTCCTTTTACGGCGAATCAATGCTTCGTTGCGGAGAAATTAAGAAGGAGCTGCATGCCGGAGATGCAGTGACGGAGTAAATGCATCATGACTGAGCAACAACATTCACGTGAATTTCAGAGAGCGTCACTGTTGGACCGGGTGATCAGGTACTGTCTGGAGAATAAGCTGGTCGTTATACTTCTTATGCTGGTCATTATCGCTTGGGGAATCATGGTGGCTCCGTTCGATTGGCGGGTTGTCGGCTTGCAGCGAGACCCTGTTCCGGTTGACGCCATTCCCGATATCGGAGAAAACCAGCAGATTGTTTTCACCGAATGGATGGGCCGTTCGCCGCAGGACGTCGAAGATCAGATTTCATATCCGCTCACCGTTTCGTTGCTGGGTATTCCGGGCGTGAAGGACATTCGCAGCTATTCGTTTTTCGGATTCTCGAGCATTTATATCATCTTTAAAGATGATGTTGAATTCTATTGGTCCCGCTCACGTGTCTTGGAAAAGCTCAACTCATTGCCCAGCGGTACACTTCCGGACGGCGTCCAACCAGCCCTTGGTCCGGATGCTACCGCCTTGGGTCAGGTCTTCTGGTACACGTTGGAAGGACGTGACGAAGACGGCAACCCCACTGGAGGCTGGGATCTCCACGAACTGCGGTCAATCCAGGACTGGACCGTACGCTATGCCTTGCAGTCTGCAGATGGTGTCTCGGAGGTTGCGTCGGTCGGCGGTTTTGTCCAGGAATACCAGGTTGATGTCAACCCCGATGCCATGCGGGCAAACGATGTGACGCTGACTGATGTGTTCAACGCCGTCAGGATGTCCAATGTTGATGTTGGTGCAAAGACTATCGAGATTAACAAAGCGGAGTACGTGATCCGTGGTCTCGGGTTCATCGAAGAAATAGCGGATATTGAAAAGACCGTAGTCAAGCAGACGGGCAACGTGCCCCTGCGGGTGTCTGATGTAGCTACCGTCTCGCTCGGGCCCGCCTTGAGACGCGGCGCGCTTGACAAAGGCGGTGCAGAAGTTGTTGGCGGCGTCGTGGTGGTCCGCTACGGTGAAAACCCCCTCGCGAGCATTAAGAACGTCAAGGCCAAGATCAAGGAGATTTCGCCGGGTCTGCCGAAGAAAGTTCTGGCGGACGGCCGGACCTCGCAAGTCACGATCGTGCCATTCTACGATCGCACGGGGTTGATATACGAGACCCTAGGAACACTCAACACGGCCCTGGTTGACGAGATTCTGGTCACGATTATCGTAGTCATCATCATGGTCATGCATTTCAGGAGTTCGCTCTTGATCTCGGGGCTTCTCCCTCTGACCGTGCTGATGACGTTTATTGCCATGAAGCTGTTTGGAGTCGACGCAAACATCGTTGCGTTGTCCGGGATTGCGATTGCTATCGGCACAATTGTCGATATGGGTATCGTCATATGCGAGAACATTCTCAGACATCTTGAGAATGCGCACCCGGAGGAGAACCGCCTGGAGGTTATTTTCCGTGCGTCTTCAGAGGTAGGCAGTGCCGTTTTGACGGCGATTGCGACGACTGTCGTCTCGTTCCTGCCGGTGTTTACGATGGAAGCAGCCGAAGGAAAACTGTTTAAGCCGTTGGCATTCACCAAGACGTTTGCGCTGATAGCATCGGTGATCGTAGCGCTTACCATTATTCCGCCGCTGGCGCATATCCTGTTCACAAAGGGAAAAAACCTCTCGCGTTCGCGACGCTTTTGGTCTTTTGGACTGCTGCTTGGCGGATTGACTGCGTTCTTCTTCGCCTTTTGGTTCACAGGCTTTGTATTGATTGCAGTCGGAGCGTATCTGCACTTCAAGTCCCGTCTACCTGCGAAAGTCACTTCGAAGGTGCCAACATACTTCAACTATATAGTTGTTGTCATTGTCGCGTGGCTGCTCGCTGGTCACTGGGAGCCGCTGGGTGTTGACGCCGGTATAATACTGAACTTCATATTCGTGGTGTTCTCACTGGGTGGGGTTCTCTTGCTGTTTCAACTGTTCATCTGGGCCTATGAACCAATACTGCGCTGGTGTTTGTCACACAAGGCCTTGTTTCTTTCAATGCCGGTCCTTCTGGTTGTCCTCGGACTGACTGTCTGGCTGGGGTTTGGGTCCATTTTCGGTTGGATGCCCAGCTGGGTTAGTTCAAGCCGACCGTTTGTGGCAATGAATCACGCCTTCCCGGGTCTTGGGAAGGAGTTCATGCCGGATCTCGACGAGGGGTCGTTTCTGTGGATGCCGACGACGATGCCGCACGCCTCCATCGGTGAAGCATTGGATGTGTTGCAGCATCAGGATATGGCCTTCCGAAGTATTCCTGAGATTTCGTCGGTAGTTGGTAAGCTCGGGCGAGCGGATTCGCCGCTAGATCCGGCTCCCATCTCCATGATAGAAACAGTCATCAACTACAAGCCGGAATACAAGGTGGATGAGAGTGGTCACCGGCTGCGCTTCGAGTACGATGAGGAAAAGGGAGAGTTCGTCCGAGATCAGAACGGCGAGCTGATTCCGGATGATGATGGTAGGCCGTATCGTAATTGGCGCGACCATATCCAGAGTCCGGACGATATCTGGGACGAGATAGTAAAAGCCGGTAAGCTCATGGGTACAACCTCCGCTCCTAAGCTCCAGCCGATCGCGGCTCGAATAGTGATGTTGCAATCGGGTATGCGAGCCCCCATGGGAGTGAAGGTCAAAGGACCGGATCTTGAGACCATCGAGCGAGTCGGTCTTGAGATCGAGAAGTATCTCAAGCAAGTACCCTCGGTGGAGCCGGCGGCCGTGATTGCCGACAGAATCGTGGGCAAACCTTACCTTGAGATCGATATCGACAGGGAGAAGATTGCACGATACGGTCTGAGCATTCGAAAAGTGCAGGACGTAATAGAAGTGGCTGTCGGTGGAAAGAAGTTGACTACAACCGTAGAGGGCCGGGAGCGATATCCGGTTCGTGTTCGCTATCAGCGTGAACTTCGCAATAGCCTGGATGAATTGGGTAGTATCCTGGTACCTACGGCAAGCGGTGCCCAGATACCGATCATTGAACTGGCCGAGATTCGGTTTGTGCGCGGTCCGATGGTCATCAAGTCTGAGAATACTTTCCTTACCGGCTACGTCATTTTTGATAAGAAGCCGGGTTACGCTGAAGTCGACGTTGTGCAGGATGCACAGAGGCTGCTACAGGACAAGATTCGTTCAGGAGAATTTGATGTTCCGGCCGGAGTCAGCTACGAGTTCGCCGGCTCGTACAAGAACCAGGTTCGCTCCGAAAAGAAGCTGATGGTGGTAATGCCGCTCGCCCTGATCGTGATATTCCTGATCCTGTACTTTCAGTTTAAGCACGTTCCGACAACCTTGTTGGTTTTTTCCGGCATCTTTGTTGCGTGGTCGGGCGGGTTCCTCATGCTGTGGCTCTACGGCCAGGGTTGGTTTCTGGATTTCTCATTGTTCGGAGAGAATATGCGGGAACTATTCCAGGTTAGGAACTTCAACTTATCGGTTGCGGTATGGGTAGGATTCCTTGCCTTGTTCGGCATCGCTACCGACGACGGTGTGATCATCTCAACCTACCTCAAGCAGGTGTTTGACCGAGATCGTCCGAATACTATTCAGGCCGTGCGTGAGGCGACTGTCGAAGCCGGCAAGCGTCGAATCCGTCCGGCATTGATGACGGTAGCCACGACTATTCTTGCGCTGATTCCCGTGCTTACTTCGACTGGCCGTGGCGCAGATATCATGGTGCCGATGGCAATACCATCATTTGGCGGCATGACGGTAGTGTTGATAACCGTCTTCACAGTACCGACTCTCTACTGTTTGCTGGCAGAGCTGCGGGTCAAGCGCCAGATCTCCCGTGGAAAGGAGATTGAAGAATGAGACACCCGGTAAGTGCATATCTAGTGCGGTTTGCGGTACCCCTTCTATTGCTGGTCGTAACGTTCCTGGCACCTAGTGGTCAACTCAAGGCTCAAACGAATGAATACTGCCCTGTTACGACTTCCGAAAAGGCAGATCCCAACATCTATCTTGACTACGAAGACAAGCGCATTCATTTCTGCTGCAATAAATGTAAACGCGACTTTATTGCCGATCCTGATGAGTACATAGTTAGTCTGAGGGACGTTGACGCCGAGCCAGCGTCCGACAAGCTGGCGCACTACGCAGAGGATGCTGAGCGTGAGGCGGCCAAAGCGAGTGTATCGGACGACGGCCACAACCACGATCATGCGGTGTCTAGTGCAGACTCGTCAGAAGGAGCGACCGGGAGCTTAGGTCAGAAGGTTCACGATGATACCGATGTCGATTTGAATCACGGTAGTGGGACAGAGCCGGATTCCGATCACGATCATGCAACTGATCATGGGGCAAGTATCAGTGTCCTTGGCTTTCTTGGTAAACTACACCCGGTCGCCGTGCACTTTCCCATCGCGCTGATCATCATGGCTCTGATCTTTGTGGGAACGAAGTTCGTACTCGGTTCGGAAATATTCGACCAGATGGCGGCCGTCACCATGTATTGGGCTGCATTTTTTGCGGTGGTAGCCGCGCTGTTGGGATGGGCTCGCGCTTCAGGGGCCAGTTTCCCTTCAGCGCTGGAGGAATACTTCGAGTGGCATCGCCTGCTGGGGCTCGCCTCCACCGTGCTGACCGTGCTGACCGCATTGGTGGCATATCATTGGCGAAAGCGAGACTCGCAGCGCAGCCGACTGCTATTCAGAGTGCTGCTGGTGCTGAATGTAGTAGCAATAGGTGTGACCGGACATTTAGGAGCAACCCTCGTATTTGGCCCTAACTACTATGGTTTGTAAAGTACAATATGAGAAGGAAGGACAAAATGAAAACGCTAAGCACCTTAATCGGGATTACAATATTGGCTATCGCCGTAGTCGCCTTTGCGGGTTGCAGCGATGACGATCACGATATGATGTCGAACAGTGGCACGAGTGTCGTATCTGTCGCGGCGGTATATCCAGTGGATGGTTCGACGAACATATCAACGTCGGCCGCGGTTGCCCTAAAGTTCACCGGGCCGGTGGACACAATGTCGGTTATGCAAAATCTGCATCTGGCCGGCGGGCAACCGATGCATGAATGGCGCGATTCAGTTAGTCACCATGGCGGGTTCGGCATGATGAACATGAATATGGAACAGCAGATGATGCATTGGATGGACTCCATACACACGCCTGGTGAATTCCACTGGAATGGCACGCTCGATTCGTGCGAATTTGTGCCTGATTCCACATTGATGCCAACCACTGAGTATCTGTGTCTACTGTATGAGGGCGGCATGCATGACGGTCATGGCGGAATGATGGGTGGCGCCAACCACAACGACAACGGCTATCACATGTACGCCTTCACTACCGCTCCGTAGCGACGCCTCCTCCAGCGAGACGTAGGCCGGGATTCGGGAACAGAGCGGTTGCCGACCCGGCCTCGCTCTATAACTGCAGCTCTATGAATTGAGTCTCTTAATGGCAGATAGTGATAACAAACTAGGTCGACGGCCGTTCTTGGAATTGGCACTTACTGTATTCGGAGGACTTGCGGCGGGTACGATTGCGTATCCCATAATACGTTTCCTGATTCCCCCAAAGGGAAAAGGGCCCGGCAACAGTACCATCGACGTTGCCGCAGATGAAGGAATGGCGCCAAACTCAGGAATCATTTTCCCAATTGGCAATAGACCAGGCATTCTCATCCGAACGCCGGATGGTGAGCTTCGCGCTTTTACGGCTATCTGCACGCATCTGGACTGCACGGTTCAGTACCGCTCCGACTTTGAACACATCTGGTGTGCCTGTCACAATGGTCACTACGATCTCCGTGGCCGTAACATCGCTGGTCCGCCGCCTCGACCGCTCAAGGAATATGAAGTCAACGTACTCAACGGCCGGATCTTCGTCACAGTCACAGCATAGTCTCTTGACGTGTCAGCGCCGTTGGATACTACGTCTTGAGAATAATCGCCTACTTTATAGACTATTCTTCAACAGCATCACAGTCAAACGGCTCATCTATCATCACATAGTATTGCGTAGTCCTTGTAAGTGGTTTGCTTCTATGCGAGTAGACCAAGCTGGCACAATAGTGCTCTGCTTCGGCACGCGGGTTGCCTATCAAATCGAGTAGTGGGAAACTCGACGAGGATTGAGACAATGAGAAGTCCGACACAAATGACTGCAAAGCTGCTCTTGGCCGCGAGTATTGTTGGCTGGATCGCTACTTCACTGTCAAATACGGCCTACAGTAGCGAGTCGGGGCATGGTGCACTATCGCCGAATGTGGCAATGTCCAGTGGTATTGTGCCACAGTACTTTGAAGTCAGCCAGAACTACCCAAACCCCTTCAACGTGTCAACCAATCTCGACTACGATCTGCCTGACAAGGCGGATGTTGAAGTCAAAATCTACAATATTCTGGGACGGGAGGTAAGGCGGCTGGTAGACCGACGTCAGCAACCAGGGTCGTATACGGCACACTGGGATGGCACCGACGACCAGGCGCAGGTAGTGCCCAGTGGACTTTACTTTTTGGTCTTGCTGGCTGATGACAATTGGGCGGTAAGAAAAATGATGTTAGTGAAATAGAACCCTAAAAACAGGATGACAAGCGATGAAAACGAAGGCACTTATCTGGAGCGGAGCCCTGGCACTGTTGGCACTGCTGACCATATCGGCAGTAAGCACCGATGCGACCGGTGATCCGGAATCGGCCGCTGTCACTATCCAGACGGCTGACGAATGTCCGATGCACCCTCAAAAAGATGCTTCTTCCGAGACGCAGCCAGGCAGCGGTAGTGAACAAGACATGCTGAGGCTTCTTCAGGCATGTGAAGACGAAGTGAATTTAATTCTTAGCTCCGACAACATGGGAGAAATGACAGAGCGGCTCAATCAGTTCCGACAGAATCTTACCTATACGAAGCAAAGCTTGTTACAGCCACAGTCTATGGGTGGCTGCTGCGGTGATCCGAATCCATCTGTGATGTCCAGTCGTGACCCCCACGAAGGCTGTTCAGACGCAGAGGAGGCGAATTCATCCAACAAGTAGCGCAACCGCCATTGTACCAGCGCAGAAAGGAGGACGGCCGTGGAGTGGACTGCAGCTACAATAACCGTGGCAATCATACTCACCCTGACACTAGGAAGAACCGTTATGGATCGACAATGGCCGAAAGCAATAGGAATACTGCTATTAGTAGGGCTCATCGCTGTGCCGATGATGATCTCGCGGCGCACGGCACAGTCAGATCTCAAGCAATGGGACGCGGTTGAACCAGCCATTCAGACCGCCGCGATTATAGTCGATACGGCATTCGTTCCCGACCGTATTCAGTTCGCCGCGGGTGTTCCGGCAAAACTGATCTTCCTGCGAAACACGGGCGGGGAGTGCAACGAAGCGATTGTCTTTCCAGCCTTAAACAAGAGAGTAGAGTTACCGATAGGCCAGCGAGTGGAAGTTGAATTCAGCGGAGGAGAAGTACGACGCCTGGACTTCACATGCCTGAAAAGGAAGATGCGAGGCTTCGTTGAGTTTTCGACATGATTTCTCGCGACTGAAGGTGAGGTGAGAACTCGTCATGCAACCCGGCAACAGCAACGAACAGACACCCGGATTTGTCGACGAAACGCAGTCTAGCCTCCGGACAGGCAAACGATTGCCGCTGTTATTGTTTGCACTTGTGTTACTTGTCACAATCCTGCATTACCTGCTTCCGCCATCGAACTTCGTGCTCCACAACATTCTGCAACGGCTCTATTACATACCGATTGTGTGGGCAGCGTACGCCATATCGCGCAAGAGTGCCATTTTCATGGCGCTATTGCCTGCGGCGGTATACCTACCGCACATTCTCATGACATGGGAGGCGCACCCGGCTTACCAATCGGCTCAACTAATCGAAGTGCTGTTATTTCCAGTTGTTGGTTTTGTCGGCGGCTGGCTGTTTGGGCGAGAGGCTGAACTGAGGCATACCGCGCTCGGTTATGCACGTATGGCACAGTTTGGCTCTGTAGCGCGCTCTGTAATTCGATCGCTTAAGTCTCCGGTCCGATCGATTCAAGGAGTACTGATATCTTTGGAAGCGTCGATTGGAGACCACCCTGGTGCTCGTGAGTTCATCCATGTCATACGCTCTCAGACGGAGTCCATTGCAGACGTACGCAGCAGTTTAATCAGCTTGGTCGAGCGAAGACGAGTCCGCCTGGCTGTAATAGACCTGAATGATCTGGCAGAGGAATGCTCCCAACAAACATCCCCGTTACTCAATAGTTCCAATATCAGACTTGAGACGCGCTTGGCCTCAAGGCCACTAAAGTGCCGTGTCGCACGGAAACATCTCCTTCGGTGCCTGCACCGCCTTATTGAGGAGATGACCAGCGACAACGAGTTGATAGAGACAGTAACTATCTATACCGGGGAGTCCGGCAATTCCCGCTGGGTTGGTTGTTCAAGTGAGGACGTCAGGTTGCACTCATATTACTTAAGTGAACTATCAAGGCCCGAAAATGGCAATACCTCAGACTATTCCCTGGTCGATATCATAAACACGATGAATAGTCACTTCGGCAGCGTAAAAGTGCGACGACGCAGTGGTCAGCTTGTCGAATTCATACTGGTGCTACCCAGACGGATACGCTTACCGTGGTATCTAAAGGCGGAAGTGAAGCGTCCAGTTGGTTCGTCCGATTCAGCAGATACGTCATTAGATGAAAACAGGTTCTGAAAGGCAGCTACTTGACACCGTCTTGGTCAAGTCAATCAGAATCGCACGTGCTATGGTCTCGAAATCCCGAAAGGACTTTACTCCTATCGTACCGATTCGTCTTTTGAGTAATCAGGACGATCGTGAAACCGCGATCGTGGCTCACTTACGAGGAATTATTGCAGAACGTATCAACTACCGGAGAAACAACGACATCATCGCGGCCAGGATGTAAAGCACAACGGCTAGGCTCATCGCAATCGCAAAACCGGCGGACAGTGATACCGCTACCGCCGTAGCGGCACCGAGAACAGCCGCAAGGCCGTTAAGGGACCAATACAGAGGAACCTCGCCCGACATGCCCAGGCTGCCAGCGTAGCGCAATGCCGTAGGGAAAGGAATGGCCGCAGCGATCCCAAGAGGCGCCAGAGTAAGGGTTGCAAGCGCCATCCTCGTAGTCAGCACTTCGCCTTTAAATACCTCGAGCAGCATCGGCACAGCAAAGATATGAGCGGCCCCCACGAGTGCCACCGTGAGCAGTGATCCTACAAGCAAAGACCGCAGCGACCCGCCTATTTTGCTGCTGAAGAGACTACCTATCACACCACCGGCAAGCAATGAGCCGAGGACGATCGTCAGCCCATATATAGGTCTGCCCAGGAAAAGCGTGAAGCGCTGAACCAACGGCACCTCGATCAGCATAAATGCGAGCCCCAATCCTATAAAGACGGAGCCCCACGCTGAACTGTGAGCTCGACGCACTCCATTTGAGCGAATCCGCCACAGTATGACCAAAACTATCAATAGGCCGGAGATGAAGATTGCAAGATCAATCACCGCTGGGACATCCCGAGAGAAATTGTAGAAGAAAGGCGAATCATCCCGTGGGGGTGACAGGTTCAGATTACTCGCAGAAACCAACTCGTCCGGACCATAAGTGCCATCAGCCAGCCCCCTTATCTCTTCACTAAGCATTGGCATCTCCGAAGGGAGATTACCGGAAAGAAGGACCTGAATGTCGTGTGCCTGAATAAACGGGAACCAGGCACCGGCTGGATTGAAGTTGCCGGTTGCCATCGTAACATCGTGCAGCACGTTTGCCAAAGTGGAGTCCAGGGCGGTATTGTGAAATACAACAAACGGATTCATTCCGGCGCCAGCTGCGTAGAAGTGATTATAGAACTGCGATAGATGATTATTCGCGTAGTCACTTCGCTTTGCCGTCAGAACTAATTTCAATACCTCAGCTTCGTCGTGAGTAACTACCACCAGCCGTCCTCGCTCCGAAAGATGAGAGAAGTAATCATCGAATGCTTCGGTCGTGAACAGGAAGTTCTCGGTCAAGGCAAATGCTTCCGGGCTGCGACTTGACTTGATGATCGGTATGCTCAGATAAATAAGATCATAGTTTTGTTTCGCCCGCTTTATGAAACCGCGACCCTCAGCCTCGATCACTTTGATGTTGGGCAGTGCCCCATCGAAAATGCCGCCGTTAAACCAGCTGAACGTCCGACCCAGATTCAGGAGATCGCCATTGACCTCCACCGCATCAACCTTCTCATATCCAGCCAGCCGCACCAAGTGAATGTCGCGACCACCGCCAGGGCCAATAATCAGAGCACTCTGCTTCTCCGCGGGTGGAATCAGGGAAAGCGCGGAAAACGCCGGGAAGTACTTCAGCATCTGAACCGCAGTATTCGATGTGTCGGAGTAGTCGCCGTTGAATCGGAACATTGAAGATCCGGCGGAGCCGTCGGTAAAGAACACCATTCGGTCCGGCTCACTTTTACTTTGAAGCAGGTCGGTTCGTCCGAAACTGCTCCACTCGCTGGCGACAACTTCACCGTTGCGTCCGGGATGCTGTTGCATATGAAACATCTCTTTGTGTTGACCCGGTTGCAGGGCAATACGGGGTTGCCAGTAAGACGTTCCGGCCGCGAGCAAGAGCAGGGCCAAAATCGGAATCCACACAACCTGGGACCACGCTAGTAGCTGGCGGTGGGTCCTTACCAGGATTGGAATCAGAATGACGAGAACAAAGGCGCACAGAAGTAGCAGGAACAGAGCTCCCAGCGGTGCGGATATCACGTAGAGGCCAATTGCCACCAGGGCTCCGGCAAGATCAACCGCATACAAAATTGATGCCTTTCCCGAATGCGCCTTGAAGGCGTGGGCCAAAATCGCACCGCATGCCGCGAAGGGTACTATCGACAACCCCACAACCACATAGATATTGATCAGCAACGTGATTTGAGTGGAAATCAGGACGAGAAATAGCACTGTTGCCGTACCCAGCAACAACATCGACAACACGAGGGAAACAGGCTTCCGTCGCTCATGTTTTGACCAAACGTGATAGACTCCGGCACCCAACCCCAAACCGGAAAGAGCTAGAGAAATCGAGAGAAACGTAAAGTGGTAGTCAAACAGGAGAGAATAGACTCTCGGCAGAGTCAGCTCCATCAGCCAGACGAGCATTGAGGCTATGAATACAACCAGTGATGCGCGCAGTGCCGTATTTTTCCGAAAGTCCATTTTTCCCGATCTCTTTGAATAGCGTGGCCGTTAAAGATCGCCTCTACCGTCTTGGACCGGTCTGGCAGCGGCGTCCTGCTCCTCTTCAGTTTCCTTGGTTGCGCGCATGAGCGATCGCCAGGCGTTGCCTTTTGGGATGAATCGTGGCGTTTTGGCTGTGTACGCGGCGTACTCTGCACCGAACTTCTTAAGCATCTCTCGTTCTTCCTTTACAGCCAACCGCCAGTACATCAAGACAATCAACGGCGCCAGGACTAGAGTGAGCAATGTCGGCCAATGCAGGAGCTGCCCGAGAACAGCTATGAAGATCCCGGTGTATTGCGGATGCCTGACATACCTGTAGAGACCGTCTGTTACGAGCTTGTCCTGTTTCTGAGCCTTGTATACCTGGCGCCAACCGGCCGCGAGCAAGCCAATGCCGGCGAAGATGATTGCATAGCCGAGCACCATCTCGGCCATCGCTCCAATATCGCCGAGGCCGAGGAGGGAACTCCACAGGTGCCCTCGCATGTGGAGCCAAGGGATATCGACCCCGAAATATGCGGTAAGGATATAGATCGTGAGCGGAAAGCCGTACATCTCCGCGTACAAGGCGATAATGAAAGCCTGCAGGATACCTGCCGCACGCCATTCCTTCCAACTCTGGGGTATGAGGTATCGGAACAAAAACCAACTCACCAGTACTATCATGAGTATGGCGAGGAACCACTGGCCACCGAGGCCGCCAACAGCTAATGTATTCATTGAAACGACCTTTCACATTTCTTCCACAATTATGCCTCACACACCATTTGTTATCACATGCCATGCCAAATACGGGCAGATTGGATTTTGAATGTGTACTTTGTTCACAGCCCGATGGCTCATAGTGGCTTAGAGGGCGGCATGCTCTTTCTGTTGGTAGCTCGTACAGCTGGTGTCTGATCACCCGAGAAGTAATTCGTAGAATATTCTCTGAATTCGATGAATAGTCTTCGCCACTTAGTCGTTTGAGATCAGCCGGCCGACATGATGTGGACGCATGCGGCATTTTATTCTATTGTCTTTGAGACGGATGCCGGTTTTCTGGGGAGTTGCATGCTGAGTTGGCATTGCAGTTGCATCACACACGAATGAGCGAAAAAAGTAAGGACGGAGCAAGCGTCATGAAAGAGATTAAGGCATACATCCGCAGATCCAAGATGGACGACATCGTGCACGGGCTGAAAGCAATCGGGGTGAAGGCGATGTCTGTGATCCCGGTGGAAGGTATTGGCGCCCTGGCCGATCCTGAAGCGAGTGAACTGTCACTCAACTACGTTACCAACTACTCAATGGTTTACAAACTGGAAATTGTGTGCCGCGAGAGTGACGCCCATTGCATTGTAGATACGCTCCTTGGCCTTGCCCGCACGGGAGCAAAGGGCGACGGTGTCATCTTCATCAGCGACATCGAGAGAGCTATCAAGATTCGCTCAGGTGAGGAAGGTGAATTCACGCTTGACTCACCAACGGATGAAACTGGCAAACCGTGAACACCGCCAAATCGGGCGGATAAAGATTGGAGAGGACTATGAACCGCTGCATAACCTGTGACAAACCGGTGAATCGGAATAAGGCACACATGACAATCGAATTGGACGGCAACACCTATCTCGCATGCTGTCCCATGTGCCAGTCCGAGTTTGAGAAGGATCCGGAGAAGTATATCCGAAAGAGCAAGAGCAAACACCCCAGACATTGACAATCTGCATACACCCTCCTCGCCCCCTCCCCCCAGCCCCCGTGTGTGAATAGTGAGACGCACGGGGGCTCGGTCTTTACTTCTGGTTGCCTTCACAGTATTAGATTAGAATAGTCCACGATAATGAAGAATATTCTACGTAAAGTCCGTTGGTACCGAGACGGGGAAACGTAGTCGAAGCGCGCTATCCTACTGGCGGACAAGCACGTAGGCGTTCAGGGTCAGGCTTTGGCATGGCTATTGCTTAATATGTGAGCAGAAACCGAAATGAAGGAGTTAACGATGAGACAGAATCGCTTGATGTTAGTAATGGTAATCGCGTTGACCCTTGGACTCGCATCCTTTGCCGCGGCCCAGATGATGGGCGGCGATCACGATCATTCCTCCATGAACAAGGACGACAGTACTGCGCATTTCGGGATGATGGGTGAAGGGATGATGATGAAGATGGGCAACATGATGGGCGATATGTCAAAGCACTGTAAGATGATGTCGAGCGAATTCGACGACCTGCAGTCCCACTTTGAGAAGATGATGAAGATGGACGACATGAAAGCCCTGAAGGCGGAAATGCAGAAGCATCATGACATGATGACTCAGATGCATGAGAACATGAGCGAACAGCGAAGCATGTGTCAGAATATGATGTCACTGACGCACTCCGGCGGCATGCCTGGTATGATGGGGGCGGACTCCGCAAAGTCCGAAGCAGACGGCCAGCATAATCACGACCATTAACGCTGACGGCAAGGGCGGTCGGAAACGGCCGCCCCGATTAGCGAATGTGAGGATAGTATGATGAACAGATGCATTACATGCGGGAAGATTGTAACGAGGCCAAAAGCACAGAACTCCGTCAAGCGAGACGGCCACGAGTACCTTGTATGCTGTCCTTTGTGTGAGAAGGAGTTCCATCGTGACCCGGCGCACTATACGGCGGTGGCTCGATCACTATTCGGAGATTATGCGGTGAAAGCACACTCACATACCCAAGTTGCTGAGCGTTCGATCGACACTGACATTACGAGCAGAAGTGCCACTGAGCTAGTTCATATCGTCCGCAACCTGAAGGAATCATTCGAGACCCTGGAACGTGACAATACTGAGTTGTCGAAGCATCTCGATCAGATATCCGCATCAGGTGGGCTGGAGGGACTGCGAAAGGCCCTGAGTGATCACCGCAGAATGATGGATGCAATTGAGAAGAAGATGGCGGTCCATGCCGGTGTCTGCAGATTCGTTTTGTCTGTGACTGAGTCATCGGTGGAACCAATGAAAGCAACTTCCGATTAACTGCTCTGGAGTTAGTCAGGAAAAGTGAATAGGAGTGAAGAGCATGTCTACGTCCGAATATGGGATTAGAACGCGGGTGGACGGTGAGTTCGACAAGGTCGTGTCGCAAACCATCAACGCACTTAAGGATCAAGGTTTCGGAGTTTTGAGTGATATCGATGTCCAGGAAACTCTGAAGAACAAGCTCGACATCGACTTCCGGAGGTACCGGATTCTTGGCGCCTGCAATCCGCCTCTGGCCTACCAGGCATTATCAGAGGAAATAGAACTCGGGTTGTTGCTGCCGTGTAATGTCATTGTCTATGAGATCGAAGAAGGCGCCTGCATGGTAGCCGCGGTGGATCCGGTGACTAGTCTGAGTATTGTCGGCAATACCGCTCTTGGCCCCGTAGCAGAAGAGGTTCGTGCGCGCCTAAAGGAGGTTCTCGCTGTACTCGAGATACATCCGGCGAGTGCATAAGGAGGTGAATAGCAATGCATTTTGGATTCGGTGGCTTCGGAATGATACTAGTCTGGGTGGCGACCATCGCTGTGGTGGTTGTCGTGGTCAAGCTCTTGAGCAACTCGACCCGGAACCGCGATACCAAGTCAAAGACACCGCTGCAGTTCCTTGAACACAGGTATGCTTCAGGCGAAATTACTCGTGACGAGTTCGAAGAAAAAAAACGAGATCTGGCTCAAAGGTAGGTAGGTCATGGAAAACCTGATTTGGCTGGTTGTGATAGGCGCCCTGTTCTTTTTCATGATGAGAAAGGGCGGTTGCTGCGGCGGCCACTCACATGGTGGCCACAAAAAGCACGGTGACCAAGAACATGGACCGGCTGGCGAGGCTAAAAGCGAGAAGAAGTCGGGCTGTCATTAGCGAAAGGTGACTACCATGAACAAGTTGTGTTTCAAGCCGGTAGCGTTTTCTGTCAGCATTTTCCTAGCGGGTTCGTATATCCTATGCGTTATATACGGGCTGATATTCCACGAATATGCCATGCACAGTGCCTGGGAAGCTCTTCTCCCCGGTTTTCACTGGCTAACGTGGACGACCTTCTTCATCGGCCTCGTAGAGACGATTTTGTACGGAGTATATATAGCCCTCGTATTCGTACCCCTGTACAACTTCTTTAACGCCCGGACGGGCGATCGGTGCGCGGGCAAATAGCATTCAACAGCATTAATGAGGGTTATGCCAAAGACAGTAGCGGATATAGTATGAGAGACGCAGTAACCATAGTCGGTTCCGGTCCGGCCGGATTGACGGCGGCTATTACTTTGGCACGCAGAGGATATGCCGTCACAGTGTGTGAGCAACACTCAGATGTAGGATTCCGGTTCCACAACGACTTTCAGGGACTGGAGAACTGGAGTTCCGACTCTGATGTACTAGCAGAATTACGCTCATACGGTTTACAGCCGGATTGTGAATGCGTACCGGTCAGCAATGGAGTGCTATTCACTCCCGACGGTGAGGAATTGTCATTAGTATCCAGCCAGCCGGCCTTTTACCTGGTTAGGAGGGGCAGCGCCGGTGGCACACTCGATCAGAGCCTAAGACGTCAGGCTGAACAACAAGGAGTCCAAATTGTTTTCAATAAAAGAATCGACAAGTTTGAGGGCGAGGCCATTGTGGCAACCGGTCCGAAGGGTGCTGATATTCTGGCAGCCGGCGTGACATTTGAAACGAGCCACGATGATGTTGCAGCGATGGTATTCGACGACACATTGGCCCCCAAAGGGTATGCGTATCTTCTTGTTCACAACGGGAAGGGGACTATGGCCTCTGTTTTGTATAGAGATTTTCACAACTCCGACGCCTACCGTAATGCCTGTCTTGAATTCTTTTTAGCAAGGCTCGGTTTAAACCTTTCCGACTCTCGTCCATTTGGAGGCTTTGGCAATTTCTTCATGCGCCGGAGTCAAGTTCGCAACAGCAAGACGTATATCGGTGAAGCGGCCGGATTTCAGGACTATCTTTGGGGATTCGGTATGCGCTACGCGATTCGATCCGGGTACATCGCGGCACAATGCTTAATCAATGGCACCGACTACAATGAGCAATGGAAAGCTCATCTCCGTCCCGCTTTGAGAGCCTCGCTCGCTAACAGATTCCTGTTCGAGCGGCTGGGGCAGCGCGGATATGGTGTGTTGGCACGAAGGCTGAGCCGGCATGAACCTTCAAGAATCCTGAACCACCACTACCAGATGTCTTTCAGCAAATGGTTATTCTCGGGAATGGCACGACGTCACTATGTAAGCAAAGTGAAGGACCGCGAATGCACGCATGAGGATTGCACCTGTGTCTGGTGCAGGTGTGTCAGGGAGGGTCATGCGATGGGCATCGAGGATTGACAATGAATGGCTGGAGAGAGGAAGTCGCCGCGTAGCATGAAGATTAGTCACAATTGAGGAAGGAGTATTTCATGGACAAGACGTATACAGACCCGGTTTGTGGTATGTCCGTAGGTGCCGACACGCCACATCAGTTGGAAGTAGAAGGCGAACAGTACTACTTCTGCAGCGACAAGTGCCTCCAACAATTTGAGGCGAAACACGGGGGTTCCCGTGAGTCCGGGCAGACGACTGATCCTGTATGCGAAATGACGGTGCCGATGGACAGCAAGCATCATACCACCTATAAGACGAAGGAACTGTACTTTTGCTCGGCAAGCTGCCTGAAAACATTCAATAAGGCCCCAGACAGTTACGTATAGAACTCGGGGAGCGGTAGTATACGCGGTGAGGAAAAGGATGAAGCGAGGAGATTGACAATGTCTGATAGAACTCATAGAGACCCGATATGTGGCATGACTGTCGAAGAAGAGACCGCCCATCGACTGTCGCTTAACGGTGAGTCGATTTACTTCTGTAGCGACCATTGTAAGAGGAAGTACGAAACGGCACACTCGGAAGACCGAGATGACAAAGAGTTGAAGGACCCGGTGTGCGGCATGACAGTTACTGCCGAAACGGCTCACTCTGGCAAGCACAATGACCGTGAGTTCTACTTCTGTTCGACAGGATGTCGAGACAAGTTCCAGGCTGCCCCGGAAAAGTACTTGAACCAGTCGAAAACGAATCCGGGCCATGCTGCCGAACACCCGGGCCATGCCGGACATGGACACCGCCAAGACAACAAACAGGTCGATTCCAGTGATTCCGCTGCTGGCAAGGCCACCTATACCTGCCCCATGCACCCGGAGATAAGACAACAGGGGCCGGGCGATTGCCCCAAGTGTGGTATGGCTCTCGAACCGGAGACTCCGACTCTTCAGCCAACCAAGACCGAGTATACGTGTCCGATGCACCCGGAAATAGTCCAGGATAGTCCGGGCAACTGTCCCATATGTGGGATGGCGCTTGAGCCTCGCAGCGTCACAGCGGAAGAAGAAGACAATCCCGAACTTCGAAGCATGACGAGACGCTTCTGGGTCTGCGCGATCTTATCAGTACCGCTCTTGCTCGTTGCCATGGGTGAGTGGATTCCCGGTATCCATGACTGGCTTCAGACACTGGCCAGTGCGCGCATGCTAACCATACTTGAACTCGTCCTCGCCACGCCCATTGTTCTCTGGGGCGGTTGGCCGTTCTTCGTCCGCGGCTATCAGTCGGTTGTCAATCGAAGTCCAAACATGTTCACACTTATTGGGCTAGGCGTCGGCGTCGCCTATGTCTACAGCCTCATTGCCGCGCTGTTTCCGGGTATATTCCCTGATGCCTTTCGCGACGTGTCCGGCGAGGTCGGCGTGTACTTCGAGGCTGCCGCGGTGATCGTGACCTTGGTGCTGCTTGGCCAGGTCCTTGAGCTTAGGGCTAGAAGTCAAACCGGAGCCGCGATCAAAGCGCTGCTGGGTTTAGCCCCCAAGACTGCCCGGCGAGTCAATTCGGACGGATCCGAGGAAGATGTTCCACTCGAAAAGGTGCAGATCGGCGATAAATTGCGCGTTCGTCCTGGCGAAAAAGTTCCGGTTGACGGAATTGTCAGCGAAGGAAATAGTTCTGTCGATGAATCGATGATTACAGGTGAGCCTATCCCGGTAGAGAAGAGTGCCGGCGAAAAGGTTATCGGTGCCACCGTGAACGGGACTGGCTCGATAGTTATCGAGGCAGAAAAAGTCGGCGCGGATACACTTCTATCTCAAATCGTCCAGATGGTCGCAAATGCCCAGCGAAGTAAAGCACCCATCCAGAAAATGGCTGATGTTGTCTCGGGCTACTTTGTTCCGGCGGTTATTGCGATTGCGATTATTACCTTCGTAGTCTGGTCGCTGGTCGGACCTGATCCCAGGCTGACTCATGCATTGATCAACGCCGTGGCGGTACTCATCATTGCCTGTCCTTGCGCACTCGGACTGGCAACTCCGATGTCTATAATGGTTGCAAGCGGAAAAGGGGCCTCCGTTGGTGTGCTATTCAAAAACGCCGAGGCAATCGAGGTACTAAGGAAAGTTGATACGCTGGTCGTCGACAAGACCGGGACTCTCACCCTCGGCAAACCCAAGCTCGTAACAGTCCATGCTGAACACCCGTGGGATGAGCAGAAACTGCTGGCGGCGGCCGCTGGGTTGGAGAAAGGCAGCGAACACCCTCTTGCGGCTGCAATCATCGAGGGCGCCCGAGATCGCGGCGTTGCGCCCGGCAATATAGAAAACTTTGAGTCAGTTACCGGAAAGGGTGTTACCGGGAAGATAGATGGCGAGCAGATCGCCCTGGGTAATCGTGCTCTGCTCGATCAGCTTGAAGTAGATGCTCAGCCTCTCGTGGACAGAGCCGAAGAGATGCGGCGTGAAGGTCAGACGGCTATGTTTGTGGCGATCGGCAACAAAGCGGCCGGTCTCATTGGCGTTGCGGACCCGATTAAGGAGACTACTCCAGAGGCGATCAAGCAGTTGCACGATGAAGGAATTGCGGTCGTGATGCTCACTGGCGATAGTAAGACCACTGCCAAGGCTGTCGCCGAAAAACTGGGAATTGATGACGTGATGGCCGAAGTACTGCCCGATCAAAAGGCCGACGCTGTCAAGAAGCTCCAGGATCAGGGCAAATATGTTGCAATGGCCGGTGACGGAATCAACGACGCTCCAGCACTGGCCCAGGCGCAGGTGGGCATTGCAATGGGAACCGGTACTGATGTGGCGATGGAAAGCGCGGGGGTTACACTGGTAAAAGGTGACCTCCGGGGTATCGTACGGGCAAGAAAACTTAGTCGCTCCACGATTCGCAACATCAAGCAAAACCTGTTTCTGGCTTTTGTGTACAACTCGGCTGGCGTACCAATCGCGGCAGGCGTGTTGTATCCATTCTTTGGGATACTGCTCAGCCCCATCCTCGCAGCTGCAGCCATGAGCTTCAGTTCGGTGTCAGTGGTCGCCAATGCCCTCAGGCTACGACGAGTCAAAGTATGACAGCCTGTCCGATGTCAATTGCCTAGGCCCGGACGGTACGTGACTCAATGTTGAAATTGAAAGCCGTTTTTGTTTGCCTGCTGTGGGCACTCTGTTATCCCTTTATTTCGATTGCTCTGAGTGAGTCTCCGCCGCTCTACCTTGCCTTTATGAGATCGATACTGGCAGGGGGCACTCTGCTCCTCTTCGGGATGGGTTCCCCGGGGTCGGTGATTCCCCGTGCCTGGTCGAATTGGCAGAGCATCGGGATCGTCGGATTTGGCTACACCTCTCTCGGCTTCAGCGGAATGTTCCTGGCAGGTAGCCTCGTGTCGCCGGGCCTGGCGACAGTTGTGTCGAATTCTCAGCCAATGATTGCCGTGGCGCTTGCATATGTGTTAGCGGTTGAACGAGTGACGAAACGGCAGTTGGCTGCCCTCACTATAGGCTTAGTGGGGATCATCGCGATCGTGTTACCTTCACTTCACCACGTGCAGAATAACCTCTCGGTTGGCGGAATCGGCTTTGTGCTCCTGGGTGCGCTTGGAGTTGCCCTTGGCAATGTCTGGATGAAGAAGATAGCTGTTGAAGCCAATGTCTTGAGAGTTAGTGCGTGGCAACTGATAGTCGGGAGCATCCCTCTCGGAATAGCCGCCCTTGTGCTAGAAGATCCGAGCACAATAGTTTTTGGATCTGAGATACTGGTTTCGCTGCTTGTCTTGGCCATTCCTGGAACAGCCCTTGCGACGTTCATGTGGTTTCATGTGCTGAAAGTTGGGAAGTTGCACCGCATGAACGCCTTTACGTTTCTAACGCCTCTATTCGCGCTATTGATTGGAGCGGTTTTCATGGGCGAGGTCCTGCAGACCAATGAACTCATTGGGACGGCGATCATTATCGGCGGAATCCTGGTCCTGCACTGGCCTTCTAGTAGAATTCAAACGGCATAGGGATCGCGCCTTTTCGCGATAGTCGGGGACTAAGCGGTCCTGCAGCTTGCTCCTGAGGATGATTCGTTGTGTTCACCTAAGACATCGAATAGCTGGATTTCACTCAAAAGGCGAGTTCCACATAAGTTCGGGGAGACTGAGGGTCACTTCGCAATTTCATATCCCATTAACTACGAATAAATTACGAGCACCCCAAGAACCCGACATCACTCTCGACAAACTTCTGCGCTGATCCCAAATCTGCGTCAAGGCAGGGATTCACATAAATTCATCTCGACTCTTCATGATAAAGCGTATTTTTCCTTGAAACCCTGTAGTATAGTACAGGGTGTTTAAGAATATAGAATTGGAGAAAAGATGCATACTGATGACTTAAGAATAAGTGAATTGGCCAATAAGGCGGGAGTGAATAAAGAGACAATAAGATTCTATGAGAAAAAGGGACTACTGTATGATCCTGTGCGAACAGACGGCGGGTACAGGAAATATTCTCGACAGGATTTAGAGCGTCTCATCTTTATTAAGAATGCCAAAGGACTTGGTTTTGCTCTTTCAGAGATCAAGGAACTATTAGAAATAGCAGACGGGGAAATCTACAAGTGTAGTGATGTCAGAAAGATCGCTGAGGACAAGTTAGAATATATTGACAACCAGCTGAAGCATCTCAAACAGCTGAAGGCTACATTAGCAATGTTGGTATCTGAATGTCAACGTACCGGGACAATAAGGAATTGCCCGATAATTGAATCGCTTTCTAAAGGAGCATAATAATATGAAAATTGAATTCTTATATTTCGATGGCTGTCCCAATCACGAAACAGCCTTTAGCAAACTGAAAGAAGTTCTTTCTGAAACGAGAATAGGAGATGAGATTGACACCATAAAGATTGAGCAGCCCGAAGACGTGACAAGACATCGGTTCCTCGGATCACCATCAATCAGGATCAATGATCGTGACCTTGAAATAATTGAGGATGATTCTACAGAATATTCTATGCGTTGCCGCAGATACAAGAACGGGGAAACGATGGAAGGATTTCCTTCAAAAGAACTGATAAGAGTAAACCTGTTGGCGAGTCAGAGAGATTAAGGCATGGTGAAGAGAATCCTCTCAGTACTTCCAGGCATTGGAGCCGCTCTCCTTCCAAATGCAACTTGTCCGGCATGCTGGCCGGTTTACGCTGGAATGCTCTCAGCACTGGGATTAGGGTTTCTGATGACAGGTACTTACTTCTATCTGCTCATTATATTGCTCTTGAGTGTTTCGCTTTTCAGCTTAGCCTATAAAGCAAAAACCAGACGGGGTTATCGTCCATTTTGGATTGGACTGTTGAGTACGGTTATAATCGTCGGGGGAAAATACTACGCTCTATCCGATTATCTGTTCTACTTAGGTGCTTTTATTCTGATAATCGCATCAGTCTGGAACAATATCCCAATCAAGGAGAGTAGTTCCTCAGACAAGAATGAGTCAATTGTAGCATGCCCGAATTGTAAAACGAGCGAATCGTGAAAGAAAGGAGATCAAGAATGTCTCAGAAAAGAACAGTCGAAGTCTTTACTGCTGGGTGCCCGGTATGTGAAGATACAGTGAAACAGGTTCAAAAAGCGGCCTGCTCAAGTTGCGAAGTTATAGTCTATGATTTGAACCAAGGCTGCGAAACGAACGAATGTCGTGATAAGGCAAAAGAATATGGCGTCAAGTCGGTTCCCGCAGTTGCCATAGATGGCAAACTGGCATCCTGTTGTACGAGCGGTGGTGTCGATATCGAGACCCTCAAGAAGGCTGGACTGGGTCAGCTGATATGAGGTAGTTTGATCTGGGCGGCTTCATAGAACTTTTACTGCGTTCTCGCTATCGCCCTATGATATTGTCTTCCTGCGAATTCAGCTTGATGTAGAGTAGCGCGTTTTCACTGGAAACTCGATTACAGAAGGGCGAAGTCAAGTAGTACAGCTATTCTCGCAGTCGTTCTCGTCGTCAGATGATTCCAATTGCAGAGTGGTATGCGCGATGCCAAAGCGTTGATGCAGCTCGGAACGAACTGAACTCAGGAAATGATCATCGTTTCTTGCCGATACAACCAAGTGAGCCGTAAGGGCCACTTCCGTTGTGCTCATCCCCCATACATGCAGGTCATGAACTGATTGAACCTCCTCACGGGATCTCAGGAACTGCTGAACCTCCCCGAGATCGATGTCTTTTGGAACGGCATCAAGGGCGAGGTTGACTGAATCTCGAAGGAGTCCCCAGGTGCCATAGAGTATGACGCTGACAATCACCAGGCTGATAAGGGGATCAATCCAGTTGGCGCCGGTATACCGAATGAGTAAGCCGGCAATTACCACTCCAAGGGAGACGCCGGCGTCAGCGGCCATATGGAGGAATGCTCCTTTGATATTGAGGTCATCCTTCTGACCCTTCATGAACATCAAGGCGGTAATGGTATTGATTACGACACCGATACCGGCCACCAGGACGATGGTCATACCTGCAACCTCAGCGGGTTGCTGAATTTTCCTGATCGCATCCCAGGATATGACTCCGGCTGCGGCAACTATCAAGAGCGCGTTTACAATTGACGCCAGGATCGTGGTACGGCGCAATCCGTACGTATACTTCCCCGATGGCTTCTTGCCTGCAATCCAAATTGCGGCCCAGGCAAATACGAGGCTCAGCACGTCGCTGGCGTTGTGTCCGGCATCAGCCAGGAGCGCCGAGGAGTTGGCGGCAAGACCGTAGAATACCTCGACCGCCACAAAGATGACATTCAGCGCTATTCCGATACCAAAGGCTTTTTCCCAGCGCCGCATTCCATGATCATGGTCGTGGGTGGCACTCATTAGCGTAATCCCTGACGATTGTTTGCACTACAAGTAGCCTGGTGCCCCGCATGCCGAGATAATTGACAAGAAATCAGCATTACAGCTTTCACTTCAGCTTTAGTATACGCAGCGCACCGTAGAACACAATTGCCGCGATAATGCATCCGATCACCAGATCCGGGTACCGGGTGCCCGTGAGACTGACCAATACTCCGGCGACTATCACGCCGACATTGGCAATGACGTCGTTGGTCGAAAATATCCAGCTCGCTTTCATGTGCGCCCCCTTGTTCCTGTGCTTTGCCAACAGCCACAGGCAGGCGACATTGGCAACCAAAGCGACGACGGCAACACCAACCATGTAAAAGGGCTCAGGATCACTGCCAAAGATGAAGCGGCGGATAACCTCAGTCAGGGCGCCAAGGGCGAGAAGTAATTGAAACCACCCGCTTGCGCGGGCGGCTGTTAATTTATGCCTGGCCGCTTTGCCGACGGCGTATAGGCTAATACCGTATACTGTGGCATCCGCAAGCATATCGAGAGAATCCGCTATAAGCCCGGTAGACTCCACTACCCAGCCCGAGACGAACTCCACCACAAACGTGGTGGCATTGATTCCGAGCAATGTCCACAATACTTGCGATTCGTGCCGATCAGACTGAATCGAGCCTTGTGACAAATACTCACTCTCAGATACCGACTGAGATTCCGACAACTCAGCTCCAAGTCTCAGTCCAACGAGCTTGTCCGTTAGCCTGCCAACATCTATGGAGTGCCAGATTACCAGTCTACGCGCATTAAGTTCGAAGTCGAGAGACCGAATGCCCTCTATTTGAGAGAGGGCCATTCGGATCATCTGCTCCTCAGCGGGACAGTCCATTTTTGGAACATTGTACACAGATCGAATCAGCAACATTTCCGTTTTCTACACCGCTTTGTCACCGGTTTCTCCAGTACTAATACGGATAGCGTGGTCTATTTGCCAAGAATAGATCTTTCCGTCGCCATGGGCACCGGTATGAGCGTGTTCCTGAATGGTCTCGATGATCGTTGTGGCCATAGAATCATCGCACACAATATCGATTCGAGACTTGCGGACGAAATCGGCGACATCGTCTGGAACCAGCTCTCCCGCACCTTCGGCACGGGTACGGCCGAACCCGCGAACGTCCGTTACCGTCATGCCGGTGAGGCCCTCCAGTTTACGGAGGGCCAGGGTGACATCGGCTAATTTATGCGGCTTAATAATGGCAAGTATTGCTTTCATATTTCCTACTCCTTTGTCGTTTCATGGGCGATGACGGCTTCCGGATACTTGGCAAACCACCGGTAAATCGACGGAATTACCAGAAGTGTCAGGACAGTTGAGGTGATGAGCCCGCCGACCACCACAATAGCGAGCGGCCGCTGAACTTCACTGCCAACGCCGCTCGAAAAGATGAGGGGGGTGAGTCCCAGCCCGGTGGTCATGGCGGTCATCAGGACAGCCCGTAGTCGAAGAGACGCACCGGTGACGGATGCCTCTTCGTATGACTTACCGTCGCGAACCAACTGGTTCAAGTAAGTAACCAACACCATCCCATTTTCGAGTGCTATGCCAAACAGGGCTATAAAGCCTACCGAAGCCGGCACCGACAGGTTCTCTCCGGTCAGCCAGAGACCGACAATCCCGCCAACGAGCGCCAGCGGAATGTTTAGCAGGATAAGGAGTGAGTTCTTCAGAGAATTGAAGCTGGAATAGAGCATCAGAAAAACCAATAGCAAGGTAGCCGGAATGACTATGGCAAAGCGCTTGTTTGCCTCCTGCTGCAACCGGAACTGGCCACCCCACGTGACGAGATACCCCGGCGGCAAATCCACCTGTTCGTCGATGGCCGCCTGAGCCTCCTCGACGAAGCTGCCAATATCGCGATCAAAGACGTTGCACTGCACGGTGATGAATCGCTGATTGTCTTCTCGCGTGATTTGGCGCGGCCCGATAATCTCTCGCATAGTCACCAGTTGCTCAAGAGGAACCCAGGCACCGGAGGGAGCTTTGACCAAAATGTCTTCTATCTGTTCGGGCGTACTGCGATGTTCTTCGTGGTAACGAACAAGGATGTCGTAGCGCCGAATACCCTCAAACAGCTGACCGGCAGTGGCCCCACCGACAGCAGCCTCGATAGTATGCTGGACATCTTCGACATTGATGCCGTACCTGGCGATGGCGGCCCGATCCACCGTAATCAAGAGCTGCGGCGTACCGGTGATTTGGTCGACTTGAACATCAGCCGCGCCACGTACTTCACCGATGACTTCGGCGATCCGGTCGGCCTGCCGTTTGAGCTCCTGCAGGTCCTCACCGAACAGCTTGATTGCCAGCTCAGCCTTAATACCTTCCAGCAACTCATCGACAGTCATTTCAATTGGCTGCGTGAAATTAGTCTGAACACCGGGAATTGCACCCAACTGGTCGCGGATGTAATCCTGCAATTCCTCCTGGTTTTCACCGTGGGTCCATTCCTCTGGTTCCTTCAGCTGGATATACATCTCCGCGCTGTTGACCGGGTCGGTATGAGCACCGACTTCCCCGCGACCGATTCGCGTGACAACGCCAGTGACTTCGTCAACTTTCATAAGTCGCCGCTCGACGATCTGGGCAATTCGGGTGGACTCGGTCAGCGCGATTGAAGGGGCCATAGTCAGGCGCAACACAATTGTGCCTTCCTGAAGGGATGGTGTGAACTCGGAGCCAAGTTGCGGGAAGACCACCGCTCCGATCAGCAGCAACACAACCGCGACTGATACCGCAACCCAACGCTGTCTCACAAAGAAACGAATTATGGGCCGATACGGTATCAGAAGCCAACGCAAAACGCCGGTTTCTTCTCCATCCTTCGAAGAAGTGGCTTTCTTGCTACGTTTCATTAGGAGTGATGACAACACCGGGGCAAGGAATATAGCAAAGAGCAACGATCCAAGCATGGCAAAGGCCACCGTATAAGCCAGTGGACTAAAAGTCTTGCCTTCAACCCCCTGAAGTGTGAACAGGGGAATGAAAACGACAATGATAATGGCGATGGCGAAAATGATCGGTCGGCCGACTTCACCGCACGCTCGAGCGATGATATGAAGCTTCGATTCGGCGTGATCTGCCTCCCGTAGTTTTCGCTCAATGTTTTCGACAATGACTATAGTTCCGTCTACGAGCATTCCGATCGCAATTGCAAGACCACCCAATGACATGAGATTGGCCGAGAGATCGATTCGACGCATCAGAATTGCCGCAAAAAGAACTGAGAAGGGTATGGCGAGCGCAACGACGAGGCTCGGCCGTATACCTCCCATGAAAAGAAGCAAGACCATAACAACTAGAATGATACCAAACAGGAGGGCATTGGTAACAGTCGCAACTGCCGCCTCAACCAAAGACTTCTGCTCATAGTAGGGCACAAGCTGAATGCCGTCGGGTAGGATCTTGTTGATTTCAGCCATCTTCTGCTCAACGCGGCCGATGACTGTCGAAGAGTTCGTGCCATACAGTTTGACAACCTGACCCGATACTACCTCTTCGACGCCATTGCGCGTCTGCAGGCCGCGCCGAATAGCCCCGCCGACCTTCACTTCGGATATCTGACCGAGATATATCGGTGTACCGGCTTCAGTCTTCACAACTATGTTCTTTATGTCTTCGAGAGCGGTCACGAGGCCAACCGACCGGACAATGAACTCCTCTGCGTTGCGTTCCAGGAACTGGGCACCGACGTTCAGGTTGTTTGCTATCAATGTTTCCCGCAGTTCCTCAAGAGAGACATCATATCGAAGCAGTTGCTCGGGGTGCAGTATGACGTGATACTGTTTTTCATAGCCGCCGATACCGAGCACTTCAGTAACGCCTGGCACAGTCTGAAGATTGAATTTTACTACCCAGTCCTGGATACTGCGAAGCTCTTCCAGGCTATATGTGCCGGTCGTATCTTCAAGGTAGTAGAAAAGTACCAGGCCCATCCCGGTCGAAATCGGCCCCATCTCTGGTTCACCAAACCCTTCGGGGATCTGTTCACGAGCCTCCTGTAGTCGTTCACCGACCAGACGGCGCGTGAAGTAGATATCCAGGTCGTCTTCGAAATAAATGTTGACGACGGACAGCCCGAAGTTTGAAACCGATCGTATCTTGGTCACTCCGGGCAAGCCGTTCATTGCAGTCTCTACCGGATAAGTGACATATTTCTCGATTTCCTCGGGTGCGAGCCCTTCGGTCACCGTAAACACCTGAACCAGGTTTGGGGAAACATCGGGGAAGGCGTCAATCGGCAAGCGGTTATAGCTGTAATATCCGCCGATCAGAACGATGACACCGAGCACCAGTATGAGCAGGCGATTTTTCAGCGCAAAATCGGTAAGTTTTTCAAACATGATTATCCTCCCGATTAGTGCGCATGGCCGTCGCCAAACGACCCTTTTTGCATTTCAGCTTTAATGGTGAACCCGCCGCTGGCCGCATATGTCTGACCAGCCTGAAGGCCGCTCATGATTTCGGCATTGACATGGTTGGTGCGTCCAATTGAGACGGGTTGTGCCCGGAATCCCTCGGGAGTCAGCACAAACACAACCTCAGCATCATCCATATGGAAGATTGCCGACTTTGGCACAACCACAGACGCCGGGTAGGCGTCGGTAGCAATCCGTCCCTCAATAAGAAGACCGGGACGCCACTTACCGGTAGGATTAGCCAGCACTACGCGGGCAGTTGAAGTTCGTGTATGTTCATCGACGACGGGCGAGACGTACGAGATCACCCCGTTATCGTAATTTATCCCGTGATCAGCCGTTATGGCTGCGGTCTGACCGGTCTGTACTTCCGTGAGGTGCATTTGATAGATGCTCAGGTTGACCCAAACCGTGTCCAAATCGGCAATGATGAATGCGGGCCGGTCGCCTTGATGAACCTCACCGACGTTGATTTCCTTGTCGATTACGGTACCATCCATAAGAGCGGTGACATTGTACGGAGTCAGCCCTTCGTTGCTCTCAACAATAGCCAGGACATCGCCCGTACGCACTCTATCACCGATACGCTTTCTCACCTCTTTCACCACACCCGTAAAGCGAGGAACGATATGAGCAATACGGTCACCATTGACGGCAATTTCTCCGGGGACAACAATCTCATTGCGTATCCGACCCGGCCCGGTCGTGTCAAGAACGACGCCGAATTCCGCCATTTCTGCTGCAGTCAATTTCACGAATTCCGATTCACTTTCATCGTGTCCGGCATGATCATCATGAGCCTCCTCATCGCCGTGTTCATCGTGGTCTTCATGGTCATCATGCTGATCAGCCGATTGCTCCGATGAGGTTGCGGTGGCCGGTTTATCATGATCGTGCTCATCCTGGGCCTGAGCATTTAAGGCGATGCCCGGCAGAATCAATAATCCAATTAAAAGAAGGAATCTATTTTTCATGGCTATCACTACTCCTCGTCAATACGAATTGTTATTCCCGTCACGCGCTCGATCTCTATGACCTGGGTGTGGATTTGAAGCAGCATGTCGTTATGTTCGAAGCGAAGCTCATTCAGTGAGCGTTCGGCTTCAAGCAGTTGCGTGTAGGGAACACGACCGGCTTCGTAGGCATCCTGCAGTGTCGAATAGGCATTCTCTGCCGTTGGCAGCAGAAGTGAATCCAGACGATCATGGCGCTGTACCAGTTGCCGTAGTCGGAAAACCTGAGACTGCAAATCCGCCCTGGTTTCCACTCGGGTTTGCTTTGTTGTGTACTCCAGAGCGCGCATCTCCGACTCCAGTCGTTCCCGGGTACCTTGATTGCGGTTGAATAGCGGGAGTGGCAGGGATATCCCAAGAAGGAAGGAGTTTGAATTCGTTCCCTCCAGTCGTTTGAAGCCGCCACTCAAAGTAATGGGGGGACGAGCTTCGGCAGCCGCCAGCGAGGCTTCAGCTCTTAGAATCCCGGTCTCCTGCTCCAGCTGCAAGAGAGAGCGAGTAGAATCCAGTTGAGATTCGAGTGATGCAACGCTGTTCAGTGCGTCCTGAAAGTCTGGCTCAGTATTAGCCGAGACAGAGAGACTGGCGGACGAATCACCCCAGAGGGCGGTCAGAACTACCGAGGCGGATGAAACTTCCTGTTGCGCCTGCTCCAGAGCCAGTTCAGCACGCTGGTATTCCAGATCTGCTAGAAGAAGTTCGGACTGAAGCGCCGCGCCCTTCTCAATTCTGAATTTGATGTTGTCTACAATTTGTTCGGCAAGCTCCATTGACCGTTGTGCCAATTCCAGTTGTTGCTGGGCGTGGACTAACGCGTAGAATCGGGCCTTTGTCTCGAAATAGAGGTCAAAAGCGGCCAACCTTGCTTGCAAGTGGACGTTGTCAATCTGGGATCGTGCCAGGGCCCTGCGGGCGCCTCGTTGGCCAAAAAGCTCAAAATCCTGAGATAGCGAGATAGATAGTTCTGACTCTTCGAGACCGGGAGCGTCCCAACCGACTTCCTCAGCCTCCAATCCAAGCTCCGGATTCGACCACAGCCCTGCTTGCTTGAGCAATCCTCGCGCGGCCTCTTGTCGATATTCGAGAGCCTTGAGGGTGGGGTTTTGCAGCGCAACCAGCCTCATCACCTCTGCAATGCCATAAACCGAATCGGTCTCGGGCCGTGTTCCTGCTGTTGAGGTGTCAAAGGGTATCTGCCAGCGCTCCGCAGCGCCTACACTGCCTGATATAATGATTATGCCGACTATGAAAAGTCGGTACACGTTTCCTTTCATTTATACTCTCCAAAAAGGGTGAAATTAACTAACAGCATGCAACTCAATTGAGATGCACGGGATTGTTTACTTGGAAAAATAGAAAGAAAGGATCAGCAGCGTATAACTGTTGATGCGAGATGTCGGCTGAAGGAAGCAGAGAATAGATCCTGTAACCCACCCGGGGCGGCCCTCGATGTTACGGCAGTGAGGTATTGAGCCCCTGATACTGCGCTTAAGGTCTGCAAGGAGGAGAATTGGATCTGCAAGCCGGAACCAAGTGCGCTGTTTCTCTCGCATAGGATCTGCAGGGAGATGGCGACATCAGTACAGTCGAAGCATTCTTCGTGATCGTCATGCTCCAAACCGCAACCACTCGCATCGCAGTCGCGTTCAGCGCTCGCACAGCACGGCTGACAGACGGATTCTACCTCGACATGATCATCAGCGCCGATGCACAAGACACTCCCATTGCTGCCTGCTACGACCCCTGCTATCAGGAGGAAGCACAGTATGGAGGAAAGAGATGTTCTTAACTGTTGTTTCATTGGCTCCTAATATATTATCGACCGACTTGGTCGTCAATATCTTGCACATTAAACCCTTTACGTAGTCAAATGTTCCTTTGTTTGCCCTGCACCAATCGGTGAATCTGGTGCGGTCAGCGACCATATGCTATTCTATTGTCTTCCAACGTGTTCCGCTAGTTATTGAGTAACTGGATTTGACTGAAAAGGCGAATTCTACAAAAGTTTGGGGAGAGTGATATTGGGGCCGCTTTTTCTATCAATAGACAGAACTTCCCCCTTTGCCCCCTCCCGAATAAGCGGTAACGTGTACTCAACTTTGACGTCGGGATGAGTCACCTCGATCCTCTTCACGAACGATTTCAGAAACCCACGCCGCTCGAAGACCGAGGCGTTGGAAAGAAGATCATACAAGTCATCTACATAGTTCTGAAGTTGTCTCTGATTGAGGGGCTTGAACGTTTGCTGTGACGCTTGGGCACTGGTCTTTTCACTGAGCGTTGACTGCAGCTTGTCGATGTCGGTTCTGAGGCGCTTGATTCTCGGGCTTAGGTCAGCGAGATCCAGACTGCCATCCTCCAGAGCGGCGTAAAGGCGGTCGAGCTTCTTCTGGCGGGCTTCGATTTCTCTGGTGAGAGCGTCAATCTCCTTCTGGGTACCTCTCGACTGGGATACGATCTCCCTGTTTGTCATTTCCAGCAGCTCCGCGAGTCTCTCAGGTGTAAGGACCCTCTCCTTAAGCTTCTCCACCACGAGCTGTTCAAACCGTTCGGCGTTGACGAGCTTGGCGTCGCAGGTAGTCTTGCCCCGCCTCAAGTGATTGTAGCAACCATAGTATCGATATCGACCTGACTTCGCGGTGCCCCCTTGCAGCGCCCTCCCGCACTTGCCGCAATAGCAGAGTCCGCTGAGCAGGTATTCAGAGTGGGTCCGTGCTGGCGCGGTCACGAGAGGCGACCTACTCTCAATCAAACGCTGGGCTTCCTCGAACAGCGACTTGTTGATGATTGGCTCAATTCTGCCTTCTATCGTGAACCGATCCTCGCCTTTGGTCAGTTTCCGGTTTCGAGCATATACATATCTGCCGGTGTAGATAGGATTGCGGAGTATATACAGGATAGCCGTCTTGGACCATTGTCGGCCGCTCCGAGTTTGGAAGCCCCGGTGGTTAAGAACCTTTGCAATTTCCTTGGCTCCCAAGCCATCCCGGCACATCGCGAAGATCTCTTGGACAATCGGTTCCGTTTCTGGATCGGGCTCCAGGATGCTGCGCTTTGCTTGTCCGTCGATCACCCCTTTTCGCCGATAGCCATATGGCGCTATTCCACCATTGCAGAAGCCCCTCTGGGCGTTCTCTCGAAGCCCCCTCTTTGTGTCCTGGGCAAGGTTCATTGAGTAGAACTCGTCCACTACTTCGATTAGGCCCTCCAGAAGCATCCCCGTAGGTGAATCGTCCACCTGTTCATTGATCGAGATCAACTGGATGCCGCGTTTTCGAAGCATCGACTTGTAGACGATTGAATCTTCGCGGTTGCGAGCGAATCTTGACAGCTTCCAGACCAGGATGGCATCGAACGGACGTGCCTTCTGCTTGGCCACGCCGATCATTTCCTGAAACGCCGGTCGGTTCGCAGTCCTCGCACTTTCGGCTTTGTCGACAAACTCACGGACCACCGTGAAGCCTTGCCGATCTGCGTATCGCCGAAGCTCCTTAAGCTGAGCCGAGATGGAGAGGTCTTTCTCTGCCTGGCGTTCTGATGAGACGCGGGCGTATAGCGCGACTTTCATGCTCGATTTCCAATCCTGACTTGAATCCGAGTTGCTGTCTTGGCATACTTAGCAGCCCCAAGACATGGTCCGGACCGTGGTACTTGAGTTCCATTTCCAGTGTCCAACATTTGCTTAGACCAAGCGACGAGCCGTTCACCTCATGTTGGCTGTTTCGCCGATTGGCCAAGTAGCTATCCAAGAATGACGAGTCGGCAATTCTGGAGAAACGAGAGAGTCCTCGTGGAAAGAAACGCGAGGTCACTGCGTACCTTATTCGGTAGTGCTGACCGTATTCGTCCGGTTGCTGAAGCCTCTGGAAGTCCACCAAAGAGCACGGCCTGTCGGAGTATTTTACGAATTTGATTGCTGCCGATTCGAACGAAGCCTCAAACGCGTTAGCAAATTTCCGCAACTGGAGAAGAGTGAAGCGGCCACGGAGATAGTCAATAGACCATTCTAACGGCATTAACATTTCGGATGCGTAAGCAAAGGCTTCGCGTTCGATTCGCGCAGAATGTGACGACCAGGGACTGGTATCGCACACAAAACTGTGCTGTCCGTGCCACGGGAGGTCAAAGTGGCCCACCTCGTGGAATATAGACATCCGGTCTCGCTCCGCAGATTTGCGGGGCGCGAGATAAATGGTTCCGGTGTCCCCCTGTCGAATCAGGAATGAGTCAATTCCGGCTCTCTCTTTGCAAAACGAAGGGATCTGAGCAAGATCGGTCCTACGTAGCCGAATCTTCCTCAAGCCGAAATAGTCCAACACAGCGTCCTCTCTGACAGGCGGAGCCTCTTGCCCTATGTCCTCGATCACTCGTCGAGCATATGCACGCGGGTCAGCCGAAAGGTACTTCCTTGACATCGTTGATCCTGGACTCCTACTTTGCTGGGTCCTTCTTCTGCAACGAGAGCAAATACAAGACGTATTCTCTCAGTTGCTGCTTTCGATCTTCTGAGAGGTTCTCAAAGCCGCGAAAAATGACCTTCGCCGTTTCGTCTGCGGTCAGCGTTTCACTGAAATCCATCCGCGCTCGGCTACCTGCGAGGAAATCCGCGGTCACGCCGAGCGCCTTGGCGAGTCTTGCTAGATTTTCCGATCGCAGTTGGGTGACCTCACCTGACTCGACACGAGATATCGTTGCCTGCGTCAGGTTTGATTTCTTGGCCAGATCCTTCTGAGTCATTCCCAATTCCTCTCGTTTTATCCTGACCTTCTCGGCCAATGTGGGAATCGCCATGCGCCTTCTCCATCCTTTCCGTTGGGTAGTGCATGAAGAATATGCATATACGTATTGCCGCTGTCAAGAGAATCCTGAACTAAGTTCGGCCTTTCCTGAAGAAATGAGCGGTCATGAGCCAAATCAACCTTATTCCCTTGATTTTCCATATGGTTATGGCTATCATTCGGCCGTCAAAAAAACGGGTCATGTGGATTGGCGTGTCCAGAAATATGCAAGGATGTATGTCGATGACACGAAAACGCATCTTCAGCGAGCGGGTGGCGGGGGTGAAGCGACGCTATCGGAATCGAGTCTTGCAATGTCGCCTCAGTGCCAAAGTTGCTAAGCAGAAGGATCTCTCAAGGATGACAGGCATCCCCTGTACGACTATCTCAGCCATAGAGAGCAATAAGCTGTTTCTGTCAACTCCTTACGCATTGCTTATCGCGGAAGCGTTGGACTGCAAGTTGGATGATCTCTTCGAACCGTGGCTGGGTTCAAAGGGCAAGATGCCGTGACTTTAGTTCCTGCTCAAAACGACAAGGCCAGTCAAGGACTGCAGTACTTGGCCGGCATCATCGCGATCCGACACTGCGCGAGCATGGCATCACAGAGTGAGGTGCACCATGAGCAGTATCACAGGTACGAGACGCCAACCGACGCTGAAGCGGAGTTGAGGTACGGAAGTGTCCAACTTGGAAGAAGTTAAGGAGAAGGTTAGAGAGTCCATCGACATCGTGAATGTGGTGTCGGAGTATGTTGACCTCAATCGCAATCTCAAAGGGCTATGCCCATTCCACGATGAGAAGACTCCGAGCTTCTCAGTCAATCAAAAGGGTCAGTACTTCCACTGTTTCGGCTGTGGTGTAGGTGGCGACGTGTTTCGATTCCTTGAGCTGATGGAACGCAGGCCCTTTAAGGAAGTTCTCTGCAGCCTCGCCGCACAGGTGGGGATTGACATCGGAGTCTTCAGTGGCTCCGAGCTAATGGAGATGCAAAGGCATCGAGACCGCCACGAGTTGCTAACGTTCGCGACAGACTACTATCACGGCAGGCTGACGGATACAGTGAGGATGTATCTCAGTGAGGGACGTGGTTTAACTGCCGAGACAATAGGTCAATTCAGACTGGGATGGGCCGACGGGAAGCTCTGCGAGGAATTGAAAAGACGCGGCTCGAATTACTTCGAATTGGCAATCGAGATTGGATTACTCAGGAAAAGCAGTGGCGGACACTACACGGACTTCTTTCAGAATCGGCTGATCTTCCCCAATTGGAGACGCGGGCAGGTAGTCCACATGACGGGCAGAGTCCTGGGAAACACGCAACCCAAGTATCTACACTTGCCGGGTCCCATGACCTACCTATACAACGAAGATGCGCTGCATTCAGAGCAGGTTATTGTCGCGGAGGGTGCGCCGGATTGCATTTCCGTCAGTCAGGCCGGGTATTCTGCAGTTGGCATTCTGGGCACTGGTCAATTCAATGCTGATCACGCGAAGAAATTCAGGAAATGCAACAGAGTAATCGTCTGCACTGACGGCGATGAAGCCGGGCGACAAGCAGCAAAGAGAATCGGCAGTTTGATGCCTGAGAAGGCGTATGTGGCCAGCTTGCCCGAGGCGAAAGACCTCAATGATGTTCTTCGTGAGACTGGAACCGCAGGGATAGCCAAACTCCTTGATTCCGCCAGAGGCTTTGTCGATCTGGAGATTGACGCGATCCAATGCCTGCCTGAGAACGCCAAGGTGCAGGCAGCAAAAGAGATACTTCCGCTCCTTGTGGAGATGGATGACTTCGATCGGGACCGATACGTGTCGAATCTCGCGAAAGCGAGCAAGTTGCCGAAGAGCTCGATTAATGCCGGCCTGAAGCAGTCGCGGAAGAACGACAGTCGCTCCCAAGTCGAGAGCATTCCGGATGCTGAGGCTCAACCGATTTGCTCCGAGGACCGAGAGCGTGCTCAAGCACTCCTAAACGATCCCGATCTGCTTCAGCGGTTCCTTGAAGCCACTGAGAAGTCTGGCTGCGTAGGGGAGGACGACAACAAGATTCTGGTCTATCTTGCAATGACCTCTCGACTTCTCGACAAGCCTATCAGTCTGATTGTCAAGGGAGACAGTTCGGGCGGGAAGAGTTTCCTAGTAGAGAAGATGTCTGCATTTATGCCAGATGCCGAGAAGTTGGCGTTTTCGGCGATCACGCCGAGGGCGCTTTACCACAGACAAAACGATCTCTCGCACAAGATCCTAATAGTCTATGAACGTCCCGGTGCGGAGGATAGTGACTATTCGATCAGGACCCTTCAATCGGAGGGGAAGCTGACCATCAGCATGGCAGTCAAAGACGAGAAAACTGGCAAGTTCGAAACAATAGACAAGACTGTTGCCGGTCCGGTTGCGTACATAGAAACCACAACCAGGTCGCATCTCCACCCCGAGAACGAGACTCGCAGTTTCGAGGTCTTCATCGATGAATCCGAAGAGCAAACGGACCGCATACATGAGGTTCAGCGGGCTCGATACAGGTTGAAACACACTACTCAGCCACCGGATCTATCCGTTTGGACAATCGCCCAGCAGATATTGAAGAAGCGGAAGGTGAAGATTCCCTTCGTTGACCTAATCACATTCCCAAGTACACCGATACGCGCGCGGAGAGATCATCAGCGATTCCTTACTCTTATCGAGACGAGTGCACTTCTTCACCAGTTTCAGCGCGGCACCCAGACAGTCGATGGAGAGGAACACATCCTGGCGAGCGAAGTGGACTACGCGATTGCATACGGGCTTGCTTCAGCAGTACTGGGCCAGACCATCAAAGCTATCTCACCCAAGACAGAGTCACTCCTGATGAAACTGAAGGAGAAGTTCGGCGGCGAGGACGGCGAGTCATTCCAGAGGAAGGAAGTATACGGACTGGTCAATTGGAACACCAAGACCGTGGATCGTTGTCTCAAGGAAGCTGCTGGGCAGGGTTGTCTCGATGTGTTGAAGGGAGGTCAGGGCAAGGCGTATGAATACCAGTTTCTCAAGTTGCCGACAGTCCCGGAAGCACTCCTTAAGCATCCGCAGACCCTGCGTGATGAGTACAGGCAGCAGACGCCTCTCCGCTCTTCCAGTGCTTCGGAATCGATTCCTGAGAAGTCTAACACTATTCAGTGCAATGCCATAGAGCAACTTCACCACTTCCCCAACAAGGAAGCTGGCATTTGAATAGATTCCGGAGAATAGGAGAAAAACCCATTCGCCCTCATGCGCGGCTGGCGAAGTGGAGAAGTTGAGGTACTGGGTTGAGTCACAATAGGATAGAGTTCGACAAGCCCGATTCTCAGGATATGGAGAAGTAACATGCCACAGGGAAATGTCCTTGATCTCGTTCGAGAGTTGCGGAGAGATCAGGTGAACGAGGGTGTGCCGTCGGAGGAGATTGACGTCGACAATATTCTTGAGAATAGCCAGGACCAATTCAACGCTGCAAGTATGGTAGTGCTCATCCATAGCAAGGTGCTTGAAGATGAATTGGCGATTGTCCCCGAGTTCTGCGATTCTGAGGCGATGTCCCACGGTTTGATCGGATACACCTTCCAGGAGTTTCAAGTTCTGGCGGGGCTTTCTCCTTCACTCATGAAACGAGTTCACGAGCTGAAGAAGAAGTGCGGGGGCGAGATACTAACGGGGCTACCGAACTGATGGCCAAAACAACACCTGCAAAAGTGGAGTCAAATAGGCGCAACGCCCGGAAATCCACCGGGCCGAAGACCGAAAAGGGGAAGGACGCAGTGAAGTGGAATGCCATGAAACACGGTCTCCTCGCGCAGCAGGTAGTGATCGCAAAGGGGGACGGTAAAGAGGACCTGAAGCAGTTCGGCACTCTCTTGTACACCCTGCGTGCAGAGCTGGGACCTGTCGGTGTGCTCGAAGAGATGCTCGTAGAACGTATAGCCGTGTGTTACTGGCGGCTCAGGCGAGCGGTGATGGCTGAAACCGGTGTGATCCGAAAGCAATTGGATTGCCACGCCACCAATCAGGTGTCTCTACTCATCGATAACTTCAACGATCACAAGCGATTTCCCTTTACGGACGCCGAGCGAATGACTCTTCGCAGATCCACAATGGGTGTCACATTTCTCAAGAGCCTCTTGGAGGATGCAAAAGCAGAGGCAGCGGTCATGGGGAAACTGTCTGACGACACGATGTCCAGGATTCTCGCATACTGGGGCTCAGATAGCGACTCACACGGTGCATTTCTTTTTCTTATGAACAGCTTGGTTGACGATTCCGAGCTGACAGATGCCGATTTCACGACTGGAAAGAAGCCTCCAAAGGCGAAGCTCACAGCCAACCTCATCACGGGACTGGATGGCGAAATTGAACGGCTCAATACCTGTCAGGAGTTCAACGAGGAGCTTGAGTCTTCCGCCTCTGAATCGACCTTCTTGGCCAATCACATTCCCCCGGATGGCGAGTTAGATCGACTCCAGCGCTACGAAACGACCATTGAGCGCCAGCTCTATCGTGCGATCAACCAGCTTGAACGCCTGCAGCGCGGCAGATCAGGCCAGCCAATTCCCCCTCCTATAAACGTCGAAATTAACAGCCAAAACTGATTCTGCGAAACAAAGCCAAATCAAGAGCTTGACACTTCCCGTGGTCGCACGAAGCTTGTTCGGCTGAATCTCTCGGGTGGTGGACCCGCTTCGAAATTGGAACCGGAGTAGAGCCGAGACAAACCTCAAAGTCAGGATACGACCTGAGCACGTGTGGCAAGAGTCCTCTCTGGGATGCTACAAGATGCGCATCGAGTACAGCAAGACCAAGCCGCGGACTATATCATTGCCGCTGTCGACGAAGTACCTGAAGACGTGGTTGGACGAGCATCCGGCGAAGGGCAAACCCGAGGCGCAGTTGTTTCCGCTGCGCTACGACAACATGCGCATGATTGTGCATCGAGTGGGAAGGCGGGTACTGGGGAAGCAGGTGGCACCCCATCTGCTGAGACACAGCTCAGCCACCTACTATGCCAATCGACTGTCCAATCGCTTCAAGCTGTGCTATCGCTACGGGTGGGCCATGTCGAGCAAGCAGGTTGATCGCTATATAGATCGGGCGGGGATCATGGAAGAAGAGACTGCTCAGACTATACATGAAGATGAACGGTCCAAGAGGAGCAGGGAATCGGAGAGTTTGAGAGAAGAGGTGGTAATGCTCAGGGAGGCAAATGCGACGCTTTCAGCCCGATTTGATGAGATCGCGAAGGAGTTGGCTGAATTGAGAGACGGACGGGGGGTAGCAAACCTGATGCTCGAGTCATTGTCAGCGGCGAGTGATTAGGGGTAGCAAACGAGCACTATGTGGGGATTCGCTCTATCTAATAATGCACAATGGCACATGGTGGTAACCCAGAAGATTCGAGGGAGTAGATTACCGAGGCTGCGCCCCAAGATGCCGCCTAACGACGAGATGGATGATACCCGGCGCTTTGCGCCGGGATCGTGACTCGGAGAGGAGATGGGACAACGGATTCTGAAGGTGACCATTTGGGGGAGAAGGAGTTGACTTATCACAAGACGATAACTGGAACAGGAAACCGTCTCATGCTCACCATGAGCTGCTTAACGCAGAAATCACTTGACGAATCATGACATCGGTCCGTTCTTTATAGGTAAGAAAGTGGGGAGTTATGAGAATCCTCCTTTTCCTGCTATCACTATCTGTATCTGTCTTCGTAATCCATGTTGACGATTTATGTGCTCAGCGGCCGGCACTGCTTGGCAGAATTACGTCCGATACGATGGGTGTTCTGTTTGGTCGCCAGATCATATCACTTGGGGATCAGAACGGTGATCGCTGTTCGGACATTCTGGTCGGCGACACCCGGTTCAGCATGCACTTGTATTACGGTGGAGCACTTCTTGACTCCGTAGTTGATATTACATACGATAACACTAGTCAGCCTGTGAATTTGTATGACATTAATGGCGATTTCAGAGATGACTTTTCGTTGCTCTACGGCATCTACCCCGCTTACAGAAGAGCTGTTTATTATGGCGGAAATGATCTTGATACTTCCCCAGTTGCATTACTTGGCACCAACGACCTCTACGGGTATGGTCCATCAGTGAGGGGATATGATGTTGATGGCAATGGGGTGGATGAGTTGATTACTTGCGGTGATGATTTCTGGTCACTGTGTATCTATGACCTTAACTTACCTATGGATTCGTCGTTGGATCTGATCATAAGTCCGGCAGCGCTTTCCCCGAGCAGCTTTGCCTTCGCAGAAGGGCTCATCACCGGCGATTTCAATGGTGACGGATACGACGATCTTGCGGCCAGCCTTCGCCCTCTATACTTCGCCGACAGCCTGAAAGGCCAGGTATATTTCTATTGGGGCGGCCCGTCCTTTGATACCATTCCAGATCTTGTCATACCTCGACCGGGTTCGTATCAAAGGGATTGGGAGAGCTTTGGTGGTTTATTGGTAAACCTCGGAGATTTTAACGGTGATGGTTACGATGATGTCTACGCGGCTGCATCGGCTACTACTGACACTGCCGCGTTCATCTATTTTGGAGGTCCCGGTATTGACTCGATACCTAACTTGACCATACCTTCTCCTCGTGGTAGGGCAGCCTCCGCAGGTGATATCAACAACGACGGATATCCAGACCTGATCACGTCACTGCCCACCCAGTGGAGCGGTGTCGGCTGGGTGTATTTGTACTACGGTGGTCCCGACGCCGACAGCCTGCCTGATTTTGAGTTATATATCAATGAACTTCCCGGTTACAAGACGCAGTTCGGGATGGACGTGGCGGGTATCGGTGACTTTAATAGCGATGGTATTGACGACTTCGCGTTTTCCTGTGTTCACGCGGGGAGTATCGGCACAGTCTACATTTATGCGGGGTTTGACGGTTCTACCAGCACTGGTGGCAGCGGAGGTGGGGGTGTTGTTCTTCCCGTAGACTTCGAGTTGTTTCAGAATTATCCCAACCCGTTTAATCCATCAACAACGATCTCATTTTCTTTACCCGAAAAATCGTCTGTTACACTGACGATTCACAATGTGCTCGGTCAGCGAGTGAAGACGCTCATGTCATGTGATTTGTCGGCAGGGATGCACTCTGTTGACTGGGATGGAACAAATGACACTGGGAGTCCGGTGGTCAGCGGTGTTTACTGGAGTTTGCTCCGCACTCCTAAGTATTTCGACTCTAAGAAGATGGTTTTGTTGCGATAGCAGTGAATTCACAATAATCCTATTTGAGAACCTTAGGGAGGGGAGATATCACCATGAGATTTCCAGTCAGGACTGTATTAGTTACCGCACTGGTGTTTGTAGTAGTTGCAGTGACTGTGACGACAGGACATGCGCGTAATCGATTCAATGTGTTCTCATACCAGGATCCGTGGGAGGATGCGTGCGATAGCTTCGGAGTCTATTTTGCATACATGGATACGTGTGGTATCAGCCATCTGGAGAATTTCAATGCTGACTCGCTCGGATACTACACTGGCGGCACATGGGGGATTAAGGCGTACACGAAGCATTGGCCTAATCGGGTGGATCAAGAGTTGGAGATTCTCCCTGACTTGGACCTTTATAATGCCATGAGCGGTTCTGCAAATACTCGCATGGCAGGAGCCAATGACCAAGCCATAGATGGATATCTTAGGTCATCCTCAATCGTCGCGAGGCGCGCGACTGATGTATCTATTCAGAGACCTGTACTCATGGCAGTCGTTGACGATAGCAGTTTTTCAGGTATGCTACACGCTGACTTTGTCGAGGGTGTTCTCCACTTCATCGGAAAGCACCTCGGCGAAGGTCATGAGGTTGTATACGAAGCCAAGCTGAGGCTACCTGACACGAGCGGCTCAAACGGCTCAGTTGTTGCCCAACTTATTTTTGAGTATTGGATAGCTCAACGTAGCAGTTTTGTCGCTGATCTTGATAACAGCCCGTATCGTGTCTACCGGCTGAACGACACGCTTCTCGTTCGAAAGGAGAATGGTCAATTTGTCACATACCCGACGGTTGATAGGACACCATCCGTTGGCGAAAAACTCGTGGCAATAAATTTCCCGTCGTCGGAACAAAACCCTTCTTGGAAGGACCTTCGCGAAGTAACGAATGTATGTTATATTGCCAATGACACTACCTACTGCACTATCCCCTATCGCTTCGTCAAGGATGTATATGACACGAGTTTCCACAACGAGACGGAGTACCACTCCTACGCGGAGACCTGTGTTACCAAGAACGGCCTTTGGGGGGACCAGTATCAATATCATTACAAAGTGTATTGGCCGAACGTCAAAACGGTCTATTTAGACAGCTTCTATGTCTATGATGATATTGGAAGACGATTCGACTCTCTGGTCTATAACCACCGTTCTCAAGTAGTTAATTCTATTAAGGCGTGGTATGACGACCACGAGTATGCAAAGGGTGCAGTTACAGGATTCTATGCCTTTGATGAATCGTATGGCCCAGAATTTCAGGTTGTAGCCCGTGTCAAGGATGTTACTGATGCTATCGTCGATGATCAATATCCACATGAGGTCATAGGAACCCTTGGTGCATACAATAACACCTCCGCGGGCAACTTTCAAAGTCAGTATTACGACACCTACGTTCGGTACACGAATGCTGACTTTTTCATGGTAGATCTATATGGCGTAAACTCTTACTACACTTCGTCGTCGAATCCTGAGGACTATACTAATGTGCAGTGTATGGTCAATTGGTACAGGGACCGGTTGGCAATAGTCCGCGATAGAGCTATGGTTGCACCCGGAGGGGCAGTGGATTTCTGGATAGTCGTTCCCGTCTTTGACTTCTGGGCCAAAATCGATTCTGTGGTCTACAAGCCTGGTCGAAAACCGACGCAGAATGAATTGTGGATGCTGGTGAATCTTGCGTTATGTTATGGCGCGAAAGGTATTGGTTACTGGCCTTATCTTTCAGATGAGACGGAAGATCCTGCCAAGTATACTGAGTTTGTTTCTGACCACGAGAAGGACCCTTTCCAACTCCAAGCTCCCAACTGTGATGATACTCCTTTCGATTTCGCAACTTGGTGTAGCCTACCTTCGAGTGAGTGTGGGCGTAAGCTTCCCTGTCAAGTAGACAATTCATAAGTAGAGTTTTCGGCGGTTTGACGTTCCCGGAAGATCGTCGGCGGCAGGCCGCCCAGGGCGTCGTGACACCGCTGCTCGTTGTATCTGACCAGC